>DATIEW010000473.1:0-4075 GCA_035455585.1 Vicinamibacterales bacterium
TGACATCACCGCGCCGTTCTATGTCGGCATCGACGAGGCCCTGGCACTCCAGAGCCGCCGAGGCGGGACGAACCTGGTCAAGCGTGAATGCAGTGTGCTCGCGTGGGGTGGTGACTGCGGCGGACAGGTTCTCGCGGCAGCCCGGCGGGAGGCGATATTCGCCGTGCGGCGGACGGAGGAGCAGATTCAGTCCCTCCGCGACACGATCGAATGGATGCAGGCCCTGCCGGAACCGCGCGTGCTGATGCTGCTGTCAGCGGGCATCGCTGCAGACCCCCGGAATAATCTGTCGGAGCAGGTGCGCGCCCTGAGCGACGCGGCCGCGGCCGCCGCGGTCCAGCTCTACGCGCTCACGGATGTAGTGGACGTCGCGGACGTGTCCGATCTGACGCCGGAGCGCGCCCAGGCGCGCCGGGCCGAGGCCCGGTTCCTCAACCGGGGCGTTCAGACGTTCGCCGCCGCGGCGGGCGGGGAGGCATTTCTGGTCGTGGGGCAGCCCGATCGCTTCCTGCAGCGGATCCTGCTGGAGACGAGCGCGATCTATCGGCTGGGTGTCCAGATCAACCAATCCTCGACCGACGCGAGAGAGTTCCTCGACGTGAAGGTGAAGGTGAAACGGAGGGGCGCCACCACCAGGGCCAGACATCGCGCCGTGCGACCCGGTGCGTCCTAGCAACCGGCCTCCCTGTCGGGAGGCCCGCCTTTGGCTCGCTACTTCCTCGGATCCTTGTTGTCCTCCTTCTTGAGGAACGGCACCCCCTCGGCGAGCCACTTCGGCGCCGGCTCGCCCTTCAGGTAGTGATCGAAGAACTGGAAGAACCGGATCGTCAGATCCCGGCGATTCGCCATGCCGCGGAGGCCGTGCCCCTCGTTCGGATACGCCAGCAGCACCGCCTTCTTGCCGTTGAAGCGCAGCGCGTTGTAGAACGCGAGCCCGTTGTTGAAATCGACGGTTGGATCGGCGGTGCCGTGCATGATGAGGAACGGCGCCGACGCCTTCGGCGCGTGCGTCAGGGCCGACTCGAAGCGGTACCGCTCCGGATCGTCCCACGGCGAGAACCCCCAGCGGCCCTGGCCGTAGATGTAGTAGTCGCTCCCGTTGGCGCCGCTCCCGCCTGAATACTGATACGCCCAGCCCCAGTTCTGGCTGAAGTCGTTGTAGAGGTCGGTGACGCCTGCGCCCATGCCGACGGCGGCGAACATCTTCGACATCACGCCGATGAACGCCGCGCCCTCGCCGCCGTAGCTGTGGCCGGTCACGCCGATGCGCTTCGGGTCCGCGTAGCCCATCTCGATGACCTTCCGCGTCGCCGCCTCGACGCACTCGAGCATGTCGCTGTGCGACGAGCCGGTGCGGAAGTGGACGTCCGGCTCCATCAGGAGGTAGCCGCGGCTCAGTGCCTCGACCGGCGACGATCCCATGCTGGACAGATACGTTGGCGCGCTGAAACGGTGCATCCCCTGGGAGCGTTTCTCGTAGAACGTCACGATCATCGGCCGCTTCTCGCCCGTCTTGTAATCGTCCGGCACCGCGAGGATCCCCTGCAGCCGCACGCCATCCTTGTTCTTGTAGTCGAACAGCACGCGGCGGCCCCAGGTGTACTCAGCGAGCTGCGGATTGGCGTCGGTGATCTTCTTCGAGTCCTTGAAGCCAGGCCCCGAGACGCGCAGGTCGGGATACTCGGTGAACGTCTCGCGCCTGACGAGGTATCGGTCCGCCTTCGCGGCTTTCACCGGCGTGCTGAACGCGGCGTCCTCGTAGAGGAGCTCCTTCAGCTGCCCATCCGCCAGCTCGTAGAATCCGGCCTTCTTCGTGTACTCGCCGTAGGCCGCCAGCGTGATCGGCTTCGAGAGATCGATCGTCCCCCGCGGCCCGACCGAGCGGTGCACGGTTGGATCCACCGGCTCGGTCCGGACGTAGCGGAACCGCATCTCGGCCTTCGTGCCGGTCCCGCCGGTCAGGTTTTTCGGCGCCGATCCGTCGAGCGGCATCAGCCAGTCGTCGTACCGGTGGTTCACGATCGCCGACTTTCCGTCGCTGGTGTAGCCGGCCAGCCCGTAGGACGGCTTCGGGCCCGGCCGATCGAATTCCGTGTCGATGAAGCTCACCGGGCTTCCGCCGCCCAGCGTCTTCGACGCCCCCGCATCGAGGTCGTGCGCCTGGAACCGGCTGTCCTTCCAGTAGAGGAAATGTCGGCCCTGGGGGGAGATGCCGAACGCGTGGGAGCCGGTGAGCTGACCCTTGACGATGAGGGTGCGCTCCCCGGTCGACGTATCCACCCGGTAGAAGTCGGCGGCCGGGCGCCGGTGATCGTGGATGTAGCCGCGCGTGTCGCGCCCCACGGCCCATCGCCCGTCCGCCGCCACGTCCAGCTCCCTCATCGTCTCGTCCGCGAGCTTGACGTAGCGCTTCGCCGACACGTCGAACGCCTGCCTGAACGTGAAGTTGCGTTCCTGCTCCGCGCGCACCATCTGCATCGACTGGATGCGCTCGTCGGCGGAGTTCCAGACGTCGACGTCCGCCGTCTCGTCCGTCGACCTGCGCGTCGTGTCGCGCGCGGGCACCTGCTCCTTGATCCCGAAGAAGACGCGTTTGTTGTCCTCGCTCCACGAGAGCGGCGCGCGATCGCTCACGACCCAGTCCTTCGGGAAGCCTTCCGTCTTCGCAGGATCCAACACGACCGCCGCGGGCGGATCGGCGGCCGGCGATGCCGCGCCGTTGTCCCCATCCGTCTCCGACCCGCCGGGGACGTCCGTGAACGCGAGCAGCACGTTGTTCTTCTCGCGCATCTTCTCGACCTCGAGCCCCTTCAGCACGGCCAGCGCGTCGCCGTCCTCGTTCCAGGCGAGGCGGTTGTACTGCTTCGCGTCGGTGTCGAGCGGCGTGGTGCGCCCGCTCCGCGTGTCGAACACGAACACCCCGTTGGCGTCCTTGACCGCGTCGTCCACGGTGTAGGCGAGGAGCGTTCCGGTGCGATTGAACGCGATGTCGCCGACGCTGCCGAGCAATTGGTGCCGCCCGGTCCTCAAATCGACGAGGATGACGTCGAGCCCGCGGGGCCCTTCAGGAGTGCTGGCCGAAGACCCGCGGCCGCCGCCCGGCCCGCCGGGCGCACCACCGCGTCCGCCCTGTCCCCCCGCCTGTTCGGGACGCCTGCGCTGGAGAAAGAGGTGAGTGGATGTGGGCGAGAAGGTGAACGTTCCGATCTCCTGCCAGGACTGCACGGCGCCGGTTGCGAGGTTCCGCAGCTCGACGCGCCGCGGAGGAATGGACGAGCCTCTGCCGCCGCGTCCCGTGCCCGGCGTGGCTGGCTGAGCGCCGGGGGCGCCTGGCTGACCCGGAGCCGGCGGGGTCACGCCCGGCGGTGTCCCGGGCGGCGTTGTCGGTTGCGGGGCTTCGGGCGGCGTTCCGGGCGGCGTGGCCGGCGGGGTCGTCGTGCCTCCCCCCGGCGCCGATCCCCCTGAACCGCTGCGCGCGGCCCGCGCGCGCTCGGCCGCGCCCGGGTCGACCTGATACGCGATCCATTTCGAGTCCGGCGAAAACGTCCCGTCCGTTGCGTGCTCGACCATGATTTCCTCGTCCGTCTCGAGGTTCTTCAGGTGGAGCACCGGTTTGGCCTCGGCCTGGATGGTGTTCGTGAGCCGCAGCGTGTAGGTCACCCATCTGCCGTCGGGGGATATCTCCTGCTCGCCGATGCTGCGCCACTTCGTGTAGTCGTCGATGGTCAGCGCCTTCTTCGGGGCCGACTGCGCTGTGGGCAGCGCGTAGGCCGCGAACGCGATGAGCAGTGCGAGGGTGGAAGAAACGATGCGGCGCGAACGCATGGATTCCGCAGCGTGGTGCTTCATGTGTCCTTCTCCGAAACTAACGTGGGGCTCCGCCCCACACCGAGTGCCCGTTGTGCAGCGCGATGATACATCCCAGACGAGGTGGCAGGCCAGCAGGTCCACGGACCGGCTGTCCCTGGGCTACGCAACTGGGACGATGAACATGGTCGCTCGTCACATTGAGGGCACCGCTTCGACCGCTCCGCAGTAGGCTCCAGAGACGCCCCCCCAGGGGACACAAGGCGAG
>DATIEW010000474.1:0-2807 GCA_035455585.1 Vicinamibacterales bacterium
GTTGTCGTTGGCGCCGTTGTAGACCCGCCCGTCGCGGACGCCGAGATGGTCGTAGTGCGCCGTCACGACGAGATACCGGCCGGGTGTCCGAGCCCCCCGGACGACGGCGAGGACGTTGACCCCCTGCTGGCTGCCGGCCCGCCCCGTACGCTTGAGAGTGAACAGATGCTCGTAGGAGGCGCCTGTCGGCCGGATACCCGCCTCCCTGAAACGTCGGACTATGTAGGCACGGGCCCTGGCGCTGCCTGGCGTCCCCACGAGCCGTCCTTCCATCTCGTCGGCGGCGAGCACTTCCACGTCTCGCATCAGCTGCGCCGGGTCGACACGCGCCGGCTGCGCACCGGCGTGCGCGATGAGCGCAGCCAGTAGAAGCGCTCCCGTGAACAACAGGCGACGCGTGGGCCGCACCGCGCGATTGTACTCCCGGACGACCGCGCGATCTGCTTCGGCTCGTACTCGGCGCCAGGCGCGCCGCATGGCTCGCACGCGGCCCGATTGTGATAGCTTGCGGTATTCTCGAACCGGCATGCACAGAGCCGCGCCCGACGGCGCCGTCCGCACGACAACGGTCACCGTCATCCGGCGCATCCTCCTGGTTGCGTTCGTCACCGGGCTGATCGGCACGCTCGTCGAGCTGCTGCTGCTGGAGCATTTCGACGACTGGCGCCAGAGGATCCCGCTGGTGCTCCTCGGGTGCGCCCTCGCCACGATGATCTGGCACGCCCTCGATCGCGGGCCGGCGCCGCTGCGGGTGCTCCAGCTGCTGATGCTCATCTTCGCCTTCGCGGGCCTAATCGGGTTGACGCTGCACCTCCAGGGCAACCGGGAATTCGAGCTGGAGATGTATCCTTCGAGAGCCGGGCTGGAGCTCGTCAAGAAGACCCTGATGGGAGCGACCCCGGCGCTTGCGCCCGGGACGATGATTCAGCTCGCGCTCATCGGCCTGGCGTACAGCTACCGCCATCCACACCTCACGCGAATGGAGTCTGGAGGAAGGACATGAGACTGACGAGAATGACGTGCGCCGCCCTCGCGGCTGCCGTGCTCGTCTCGGCCGGCGCCGCCGCGCAGGTCGGGAAGGGACTGCTCGATGCGAACTCGGCGGCCGAGAAAGAGCTGATGGCTGTGCCGCACTTCAGCGAAAAGGTCGTGAAGGCGCTCGTCGCGCAGCGTCCCTTCATGAACATGACGGAGTTCAACGCGTTCCTGACCGGGCAGGGCCTGACGCCGGAGCAGCTTCCCGCGGTCTACCAGAAGGCGTTCGTCCACCTGAACCTGAACACGGCGACGCGCGAAGAGATACTGATGATCCCCAATCTGGGGAACCGCATGGTCAGGGAATTCCTGGAGTACCGGCCGTACAAGGCGATGGCGCAGTTCCGGCGCGAAATGGGGAAGTATGTGGACGACAAGGAAGTCGCGCGGATGGAGCAGTACGTGTTCGTTCCGATCAACCTGAACTCGGCGAGCGACGAAGACATCCTGACCATTCCCGCGCTCGGGCCGAGGATGCTCCGCGAGTTCAAGGAGTACCGCCCCTACACCAGCATGGAGCAGTTCCGGCGCGAGATCGGGAAGTACGTGGACAAGAAGGAGGTCGCGCGACTCGAACGCTATGTGACGATCGAGTAGTGCTCGCTGATCGTCCACTGGACCGTCAGCGCCGGCGCGCCCTGGGAACTTCGCTTCGCGCGTGACGCCTCCGATCTCGATGCGGCGGTCCTGCGGGCGTTCGGGGGATAGCGAGTGTTTCAGCGCGGTCTGATCCCGCTCGTCCTCTACCTGTCGCTGGCGCCGGCGCGTCTGGACGCGCATCCGGCGCCCTTCAGCTACCTCGACGTCCATCTCGACGCCGGGGGGCTGTCGGGCCGCCTCGTGGTGCATGCCATCGACGTCGCGCACGATCTCGACCTTGGCGACCCCGAGCGGCTCACCGACGCCGGCCTCGTTCGGCAGATTGCGCCGTCGCTCCAAGCGCTCCTCGAGCAGCGGCTCGCGTTCGTTGCCGACGGCCGGAGGCTCGCGTGGTCCGTGCTGGCGGCCCTTCCCGTCGCCGACCAGAGTGCGGTCCAGATCGACTGGCGCGCACCGGGATCGGGCGTCCCCGGCCGGTTGACGATCGAGGCCGTGCTGTTCCCGTACGATCCGAATCACCAGACGTTCGTCAACGTGTACGAGGCGGACGCGCTCGCACGACAGGCGGTGCTCAACCGGACGCGGACGAGGTTCGATTTCTACAGCGGCACGCGGCAGGGCCTGCGGGCCGTGTTCACCGCCTTCACGGCATCCGGCATCCACCACATCGCCATCGGTCCCGACCACATCCTCTTCATCATCGGACTGCTGCTGCTCGGAGGCACGCTCCCCCGGCTGCTCGCGATCGTCACGGCGTTCACGCTCGGCCACAGCCTCACGCTCGCCCTGGCGACGCTCGACATCCTGAATCCGCCGGCGCACATCGTCGAGCCCGCCATCGCGCTGAGCATCGTCTATGTGGGGGCGGACAACCTCCTGGTTGGAAAGAGCGGCCGCGACGTACGGCCGCTCATCGCGCTGTTCTTCGGGCTGGTGCACGGCTTCGGCTTCGCCGGCGTGCTGCGCGAGACGGGGCTTCCGGATCGCGCGCTGGGCCTGTCGCTCTTTGCGTTCAACGTCGGCGTCGAGATCGGCCAGGCCGCGATAGTAGTCGTCGTGGCGTCCGCGCTGTCGCTGGTGCGCGCGCGCAGCGCCACCCTCGCGCGGCGGATCGCCATCGCCGGATCCATCGGCGTGATGATCGCGGGGATATTCTGGTTCCTCGAGCGCGT
>DATIEW010000475.1:0-2025 GCA_035455585.1 Vicinamibacterales bacterium
TCAAACCTGCCGCGCCCGCGGCGCAGCTCACGACCGCCCCGTCTAGCCCTCCAGGGCCTCGTCGCACGCCTCGTGGGAACCGGCGTGCAGCTTCGCGGCGAAGCTGACGAACGGGCCCGCCTTGCCGATCTCGCTCTTCACGAACTCGATCAGCGCGGGCATCCCTCCGGGCACCTCCTCCGACGAGCCCGGAGGCGGGATGGACGAAGCCTCGATGCCGATGCAGCTGGCACCTCCGGACGCGGCGGCGCCCCCGACAGGGACGCCGACGACGAGGCCGAGAGCCGCCGCAGCAGCCGTCGTCGTCAGAGACCGGAGCACGCGTCTCCAGCGCATGATGCCTCCCCTCTCCTCGTTCGAGAACGCTGACAGTATTCGCCGATGACCACCGTCAACGGCCGGGCTCGGAGGGTCGTGCGTCGATCCGACGCGTGCGTTCCCGGGCGTTCGACGCCAGCTTCGTTCGTTGTCTCCGACGCGTACGATTGTGAGGGTCTTTTGCTGATTTTGTAACGTCCGGGCCGCGTGCTCGTGTCACTTCCGGTAGGGTGACGCGATCGAGTGACACGAGCGGCGCCGGTGGGCGGCGCCGCGCCCCTGTCCCCGACCAGGAGGCACGATTCTGCGGACCCTGCTCATCCTTCTGTGCGCCCTCGTTCTCGGAACGCAGTCCCTCGCGGCGACCTCGGGCTCGGAACGCACCGACACGACAGGAGCAGCGGAGGATCGACGGACGAGGTCCGCGTCCCTGCAGACCCGGCTCGCCGCGAAGCTCGACGCCGTCCGCAGGTACCGCGGAACCATCCGCTTCTTCGAGCGCCGCCCCGCGCTTCTCCGCTCCCCCGACACGCGTCCGTGGGCACGGGCCGCGCTCCAGCGAGCCGAGCGCCGGCTCGCCGCGGCACAGCGGGCGGCGGTACGGCTCAGGCGAGTCCTGCGCGCGCGGGAGGCTCGCCGTCTCGCGGCCATGCCGCCGAGAGCCGCCATCTGCGACGTCTTCGGCCCCCATTGCGAGGATGCGGTCGAGGTCGCCTGGTGCGAGTCTCGGCTGGACGCGAGGGCGCGGAACGGCCAGTACCTCGGCCTGTTCCAGATGGGCTCCTACGAGCGCGACCTGTTCGGCCACGGGCGGAGCGCACGGGCGCAGGCCGTCGCGGCGCACCGGTACTTCGTGCTGTCCGGCCGCGACTGGAGCCCGTGGTCGTGCAGGTGGGCGATCTGAGGCTCGCGTTTTGCGCAAACTGCGGCGCGGCGGCCCTTCCGTGGGTATCGCCGGGGCGGTCGATCTGGTAGGTGTCCCGGGAACGTGTGGGGACAGCGGAAGCGCGACCGCCTTCGGCCCCTCGATGAGGCCGCCGCGTACGCGCGCTGCCACGGCGACCGCGACGACAACGTCCGCATCGTGAAGCTCCCCCCACGCCGAGCGCGCTACGACGCGGTGCTCTCGAGCGGGGAGTCGATCCGCCGCGACTTCGAGTCGAAGCTCGACACGCGCGAGCCGGAAGCCGTCTAGCGTCGCCTTCGATTCGCTACCCTAGGCACCCGCCACGGCCCATTCGTCTAGTGGCCTAGGACACCGCCCTCTCACGGCGGCGGCACGGGTTCGAATCCCGTATGGGCCTTAGCCGATACAGGCTGTAGGACATGCAATCCTCGCGAGTGCGGGGTTTTGCCTTTCGTGAAGCCAGATCTCGTGCGCTCAGCGGTTGGCTCATTCCTCGTGCATGCCCCCTTTGCTCGTCGCGTGCGTGCCGGGGCGGACCTGGGCGCGACGATCGCATCGAGACGCACGTAGCCGCCTCCACTGCGAGCCAACCGCATTGGGGCAGAGGCCGGGGACGGGCTTGCTATCGCCGCCAGCCGGTAAGAGAATGCGACCGTCAACGACGCACCGAGGAGGGGGAACACATGCGGAAGCTCTCGGTTCTGATCGTGTTGGTGGGAGCGGTGGTAGTCGGGATCGCAGCAAATGCGGCTATGGCCGATCCGAATCTCAACAACATCGGCGCGCACCGCCACTTCATC
>DATIEW010000476.1:0-5926 GCA_035455585.1 Vicinamibacterales bacterium
GTCCGCCACCACGCGCGTGTAGTAGAACGCGCGCTGCCGCAGGTTGCGGTTGTCGTTCACCAGCTTCCAGCTCGCGCCGCCATCGTCGGAGGCGAACAGCCCGCCGTTCTCGTTCTCGACGATGGCGTAGACGCGGGTGCCGTCCACGGGGGAGACCGACACGCCCGACTTGCCCCAGATGCCGCCCGGGAGACCCGGATTGCGCGTCAGCTCCGTCCAGGTGTCGCCGCCGTCGGTGGATTTGAAGAGCCCGCTGCCGGGTCCGCCGCTCGACATCGAGTGCGGCGTGCGGAAGGCTTCCCAGAGGCTCGCATACACCACGTTCGGGTTGCCCGGATCGATCGAGAGATCCGCCGCGCCTGTCCGGTCGTCGCGGAACAGCGTCTTCCGCCAGGTCTTCCCGCCGTCGGCCGACTTGAACACACCGCGCTCGGGATGCTCGTTGTAGGGCTGGCCGAAGACCGCGGCGAGGACGATGTTGCAGTCCTTCGGGTGGACGCGGAGGCGCGCGACGGTCTGGGAATCGCGCAGGCCGACGTGCTCCCACTTCTCGCCGCCGTCGGTCGTCTTGTACACACCGTCGCCCTGGATGATGTTTCCGCGGAACTGGACCTCCCCGCCGCCGATGTAGACCACATCCGGGTTGGCCTCGCAGACGCCGATGGCGCCGACCGAGGACATGGTGATCTTCCCGTCCGTTGTCGGCGTCCAGGTGTTCCCGCCGTCGGTCGTCTTCCAGGCGCCGCCGCCGGTGGCGCCGAACCAGTACTCGAGCATCCGGGAGTCGCTGCCGCCGACGGCAATCGACCGGCCGCCCCTGTCGGGACCGATGCTGCGCCAGCGCATCCCGCTGTAGAGGCTGGTATCGATCGCGCCCGCGGCCTGCTGCGGTGCCGCCTGCGCCCTCGGCCGGGCGTCGAGCACCATCCACCCGGCCGCCGCAGTGAGAACGAGGACCGGTATGACTGATCCTGACTTGAGCCGCTTGAAGCGATTGGACATGTTCGTGCTCTCTTCGCTGGCGAGGAACGTCGCCGTTTGGGGCCCACAGCGCCTTGCTGTGTCTGGCACGCGACAGGTGCATTCTCGTCGCGTGGCTGATTCGAGATGGGTGATTCTATCGGCGGGCGGGGAGGCAGGCAATGGGCAATGGGCAATGGGCAATGGGCGATAGCAGATGGGACAAGGCGGAAGGGAGAAAGGCCGAAGCGAGGCTCGCTCGCAGCGCGCCCCGATTGGGCTCGGGCGGTTGCGTGGAGCATCTCTCCTCGCGCAAGATGCAGGCATGGCTCTCCTCGAGCGCGATACCATCGAGGCCGCTCTGGCCCTGCTCGACGCCGAATTCGGCCGTGCGGGGTAGCGTGTCCCTTTCAAGCGTGACGGCACGATGGACAAGGGCAGGGTGGAGATTGGCGTGACCCCCGCCAGCTCGAGCGGCGCCCGGTGGGAGCACTTCGCACACGGCGCCGACATCGGCATCCACGGCATCGGGCCCAGCAAAGCCGAGGCGTTCCGACAGGCGGCTCTGGCGCTGACGGCGGTGGTGACCGACCCCGCTCGCGTCAGGCCGGTCGAGCGAATCGACCTCGCCTGCTCGGCTCCCGACGATGAGCTGCTCCTGGTCGAATGGCTGAACACACTCGTGTTCGAGATGGCTACGCGCAGGATGCTGTTCGCCGACTTCGAGGTGCACCTCGAACATGGGCAACTGTCGGCTGTGGCGGCCGGCGAGGCGGTCGATCCGGCGCGGCACGAACCGGCGGTCGAAGTGAAGGGAGCAACCTGCACCGAGCTCAGAGTCGTGCAGGAAGGCACGCTCTGGCACGCGCGGTGTGTCGTCGACGTGTAGCCGCGTTATTCATGAACGCGAGGGATCGATGAGGCCCATTCGCTTCGAAAACCGGCCTCCGCAGGCCGGAAAAGCGACCCTGCGGCGACTTGTCGGCGGCAGCGCGGGGCCCCACTACGTCACCCCACGCGGATTTCTGGCGCCTCCGGGCCGCTTTTCCGACTGACGCCTGCGCGGCCTGCTCCGACGGTTTTCTACGCGAACGGGCCCTCATCGATCCGGAAGTTCACGAATGGAGGCGTGTCATGGATCTGGCCCATCTGGAGCGGATATCCGACACGGAATGGCACATCCCGCAGGCTGGCGGGATGCGCGTGCCGGGCGTCATCTTCGGCACCGAGGCGCTGATCCGCGACATGGACGACAAGGTGCGCGAACAAGTCTCGAACGTTGCGACCCTGCCCGGCATTCAGCGCGCGTCGTACGCGATGCCGGACGCCCACTGGGGCTACGGTTTTCCGATTGGCGGCGTCGCGGCGTTCGACGCCGACGAGGGAGGGGTCGTATCGGCGGGCGGCGTGGGCTTCGACATCTCCTGCGGCGTGCGGGCGATCCGGACGGGGCTGACCATCGCGGATCTCGATCCCATCAAGAAAGAGGTCGCCCACGAGCTGTCGCGTGCGATCCCGGCCGGCGTCGGCAGCCGGGGCCGGCTGCACCTCGACCCGCCCGAGATGGACGCCATGCTCACCGGCGGCGCGCGCTGGGCCGTCGATCGCGGCTACGGCACCGCCGCCGACCTCGATCGCGTCGAGGAAAAGGGTTGCATGTCGGGCGCCGACCCCCGGGCCGTCTCCGAACGCGCGCGGCGCCGGCAGGAAGACGAGATGGGAACGCTCGGCTCGGGCAATCACTACCTCGAGCTGCAGCGCGTGGCCGAGATCTTCGACGCGGACGCGGCCATCGCATTCGGCCTGGCGCTGGACGACCTCGTCGTCAGCATTCACTGCGGGTCGAGGGGGCTCGGCCACCAGATCGGCACGGAGTTCCTCAGCTGGATGGCCGCGGCGGCGCCCTCGTTCGGCATCCATCTGCCCGACCGCGAGCTGGCCTGCGCGCCCATCCACTCGGAGCTCGGCCAGCGGTATCTCGGCGCGATGCGCGCGGCGATCAACTGCGCGCTCGCCAACCGCCAGATCCTGACGCACCTCGTGCGCCAGTCGTTCGCGCGCCTGTTCCCGGGGTCGGAGCCGACCCTGCTCTACGACGTCTCGCACAACACGTGCAAGGTCGAGCGTCACGACATCGACGGCGCGACGAAGACGCTCTACGTGCACCGCAAGGGAGCCACCAGGGCTTTCGGGCGGGGGCACCACGATCTCCCCGCCGCTCTCGCCGGAATCGGCCAGCCGGTGCTCATCGGCGGGACGATGGGCACATCTTCGTATGTGCTCGTCGGAACGAACGAAGGGGAGGCGCGCTCGTTCGGATCCTCGTGCCACGGGGCCGGACGCGCGATGAGCCGCCATCAGGCCTTGCGGCGATGGCACGGGCGGCAGATCATCGACGAGCTTGCGGAACAGGGGATCATCGTCCGGAGCCCCTCGACCCGCGGGGTCGCCGAGGAGGCGCCCGGCGCCTACAAGGACGTGAGCGCCGTCGTGGAGGCCGCCGATGTCGCGGGCCTCTCGCGCCGGGTCGCGCGGCTGGCGCCCGTCGTGTGCATCAAGGGGTGAGACGCCCCGCACAAACGCCCGAGCCCGTCATCCAGACCTGACGCTGCCCTGCTGCTCATCCTTCACTTCATCGAGGAACATCGAATCGCGCGACGTTGCCCACAGCGAGGCGGAGAGTGTCGGCGTCACACCATGGGCAACCTCTACGGCGGCGCCGTGCGCAGGCCGATGCTGGAGCGCCACGAACGGGGGGGCTGCAGCCCACGCGAGGCGCGAAATGGCGGCGCCGAAGCGCTGACCGCTCGTGTTGACCGGGACGGCGCCGACGGGCCGTACGCGTTTCCTGATAGGGGATTCGTCTACCCGGATCGCAGAAACCGCATATGCCGTGCGGAGCCACCGCGTATTGCGGACAGAATCGGGGCGATCGATGATGGCATGCGGTTCGCTGGAGGATCTCCTCGACCCGGGGGGCCCGACCCAGGCGCCGGCGACCACGATGCCCGCGACGCGCACCGGCGCGAAGCGGCTCCCGGCAGGCTGTCCCCGCAAGACCTCGAACGGCGCGCACCCGATTGACGGCCGTCTGTTCCGGGCGATTCGGCCTCTGCGATGAACGACCACCCCGAACCAGCCGTTCCGCCGCGCGGTTCGACCGGGCGACCGCGCCTGCTCGACCAGGTTCGAGCGGCGATCCGAGTCAGACGCTACAGCCGGCGCACCGAAAAGGCGTATGTCGGCTGGATTCGGCGCTTCGTCGTATTTCACGGGAAACGTCACCCGCGAGAACTCGGCGAGCGGGAGGTGACCGCGTTCGTGTCGAGCCTGGCATCTCGAGACGTGAGCGCGTCCACGCAGAACCAGGCGCTCTCCGCCATCCTCTTTCTGTACCAGGTCGTCCTGGGGCAGCGGCTGTCGTGGATGAACGACATCGTGCGTGCGCGCCGGCCAGCCCGCCTGCCGGTCGTGCTGTCGCGCGACGAGGTGGCGCGCCTCCTCTCGCGCCTGCAGGGGTCGACGTGGCTTGCGGCGTCCTTGCTGTACGGGTCCGGGCTGAGGCTGGTCGAGTGCGTTGAACTGCGGATCTAAGACATCAGCTTCGATCGGGGCGAACTGACCATCCGGGACGGTAAGGGTCGGAAGGATCGGGTGACGATGCTGCCGGCGGCCGTGAGGGCTCCGCTGCTGGAGCATCTTCAGCGCGTCAGGAGGCAGCACGATGCGGATCTGGCGGCCGGGCGTGGCGGGGTGGCGCTGCCCGGAGCGCTCGCCTCGAAGTATCCGCGCGCTTCGTCTGAGTGGGGGTGGCAGTGGGTGTTTCCTGCGACGCGCTTCTACGTGGATCGCGAATCGGGCGAACGCCGGCGGCATCATCTGCACGAATCGGTTCTGCAGCGGGCGGTCAAGGATGCCGCGCGCGCGGCCGGCCTGAGTCGTCCGGCGACGTGCCACGCGCTGCGGCACTCGTTCGCGACGCACCTCCTCGAGAGCGGGTCTGACATCCGGACGATTCAGGAGCTGCTCGGGCACCGTGACGTGAGCACGACGATGATCTACACGCATGTGCTGAACCAGGGGGGGCTGGGCGTTCGGAGCCCGCTCGATCGCCTGTGATCGGGAGCGGGCTCGTTGGGGAAAGTGACCTTCGGCTCCGACTGCGCGCGGACGCGCTATCCCGAACTGGATATCCGGGCTGGCGGCGGCTGCGCTTCTCTCCTGAAGTCGAGTGCCGACGCCATCTTGAGGACGGGGTTGAGTGCGGAGCGGGGAGGCGCTACACTGCGCGCATCCATCCGGTATCGAACTATCGAGTTCAAGATACTTCTCGTTAGCTGGCTCATTCAGGTCGATTACCGGTTCACGCACTGGAGGTCCTATGGCTGATCTCAATGACGTGCTTGCGGCCAATCGCGCTGCCGTCGTCGACCTTGTCGCGGCCGCGGAGAGATCAGCGGCGACTTGGACTACGCCGCGCGCGCCGGGGAAATGGTCGCCGAGCCAGGTCGTGGAGCATGTGGCGGGTGGCTTGGAAGAAGGGGCCAACATCGTTTCTGGCGCCCCGTCGATCCCGATGCCCCCCGGTTTCCTGCGCGCTTTCCTACGCCCGCTGGCCAGACTGATCTTCAAGCGGGTCTTGAAGAAGGGCGTATTTCCGAAGGGGTTTAAGGCCACCAAGGCGCTCGACCCTACTAGCGGGCCGGCCACGCCGGCTGAGGCGCGCGTCCGCCTGGAAGCGGCATTCGCCAGGTTCGACCAGGAATGTCGTCAACGGGCCGCCAGTGGCCAACCCGTCGTGAGCCTTTTCGGCCAGGTGACGGTCGAAGACTTCGTGAGGTTTAACGAGATTCACACTCGCCACCATCGCCAACAGATGCCCGGCGCAACCTGAAGATGGCCAGGCGCGCCGCGGCTGAGCCGCGGACGTGAGGCGGCTGACACACATGTCGACACAGAAACCGAG
>DATIEW010000477.1:0-3835 GCA_035455585.1 Vicinamibacterales bacterium
AGGACCACCTTCCCAATCACCTGCCCCGCTTCGAGCAGCCGGTGGGCCTCCGCGGCATCCCGCAACGGCAGCGTCCGGTCGATCACCGGGAGGACCTGTCGCGAGGCAATCAGGGGCCACACGTGCTCCTCGAGTTCCGCGGCGATGGCTCCCTTCTCGGCAGGCGAACGTGGCCGCAGCGTGGAGCCCGTCAGCGTCAGCCGTTTCTGCATGATCGGCGCGAGGTTGATCTGCGCGCGGGCGCTGCCGAGGAGCCCGATCTGCACGAGCCGGCCGTGCATCGCCAGGCAATCGATGTTGCGCTGCACGTAGTCGCCTCCGACGATGTCGAGGACGACGTCGACGCCGTGGCGTGACGTGGCGTCGTGGACGGCCTCGACGAAATCTGTCTTCTTGTAGTTGATAGCCACTGCCCCCAGCCGTTCGCAGGCAGAACACTTGTCGTCCGTTCCCGCGGTTGCGAAGACGATGGCGCCGAAGGCCCGGGCGAGCTGAATCGCGGTGGTCCCGATGCCGCTCGAGCCGCCGTGCACGAGCACGCGTTCGCCGGCGGCGAGCCGGGCCCGCTGGAACAGGTTCGTCCAGACGGTGAAGAACGTTTCGGGAATGGCGGCGGATTCGACCGTGCCCAGGCCGGTTGGCAGCGGAAGGCACTGGACGGCCGGCACGGCGCAGTACTCCGCGTAGCCGCCGCCGGCTACGAGCGCGCACACGCGATCGCCGATCGCCCAGCGCACCGGGTCGGTGCCCGGCGCGGGTCCGAGCGCTGCAACTTCTCCTGCGATCTCGAGGCCGGGGATGTCCGAGGCGCCCGGCGGCAGCGGGTATCGGCCGAGCCGCTGCAGGATGTCGGGACGGTTGACGCCGGCAGCTTCGACGCGCACGAGCACTTCGCCCGCCTGCGGCTGCGGCACCGTCCGTTCGACCGGTTTCAGGACCTCCGGGCCACCCGGCGAGGTGATTTCGATTGCCCGCATGTCACACCTCACAGCTTCACAATCGCTCGGGTGAATTCCCTACGGCAACTCGGGAGTTTTCCCCCCGTCCCCCCGGGGGCTGTTCCACGCAAGAACGGGCGGTCTCCCGATTGTCGGACGGCCCTCCAGACCGTATCTTGACCTCAGAACATCGACGGAGGTGGATCATGTTGAGGAAGAAGGGCGGCGACGCGGTGAAGTTCGGATTCTACTGGAACATGAAGGAGTGGGACGCGCAGATCGTCCCGAAGGAAGGGGGCGTGCTCGAGGGCCCGGCGGAGCGGACCTACGTGCGGCTGCCGCTGCTGGCGGTCATCGTCGTCGCGCCGCTCATGGGGGCGGTTTACGCCTTCTTCCTGCCGTTCATCGGCTTCGCGATGGTGGCCATGTACCTGGCCGGCCGGCTGCGTGCCATGTTCCGGCGGACCCCGCCGGCGGTCGAGGCGGTAGTGAGGCCGAAGGCGTTCAACGACCGGAGGGCCGGGAAGGAAGAGGCCGTCTTCAAGAAGGCGGCCTGAACGCTGGGCGAGCTGGCGGCCCGATCAGCCCTCCACGCGGATCACGCCGTGCCGCAGCGCGAACCGGATCAGCTCGGTCCGGTTGTGCAGGCGCAGCTTGAGCATGACGTGCTCGCGGTGGGACATCGCGGTCTTGACGCTGATGTTGAGCAGCGCGGCCACCTCCTTGTTGCTGCGGCCTTCGGCCACCAGCTTCAAGACCTGCTTCTCGCGGTCGGTCAGCGAATCGTACTCGTCGGGCGCGCCGGCTTCGGCCGGCGCGCCTGGCTCCTGGAGCGCACCCCGCGCGATCTCGGGATCGAGCACCAGTCCGCCGCGCATCACGGCACGGATCGCCGACACGAGCTCCGCGCCGGCCGCCTTCTTCAGCACGTACCCGGACACGCCGGCCTTGAGGAACCGCTTGACGTATTCCGGCTCGCCGTACTGGCTGAGCACGATGATCTTCGCCCCGGGAACGCGCTTGCGGATCTCGAGCGTGGCCTCCAGCCCTCCGAGATCCGGCATCGCGATGTCCATCAGGATCAGGTCGGGCTCGAGCGCGACCGCCTGATCGATCGCCTGCTGTCCGCTCGCCGCCTCTCCGACGACTTCCATGTCGCCGGCCGGCGCAAGCAGCGCGCGTACGCCGTCGCGCACGATGGCATGGTCGTCGGCGATGAGAATCCGTGTTCTGGACATTCCGGTACTATCGCATGCCGGGGTCAGGGGTCCGGGATCCGGCGCTTACGAACCGCGAACCGCGAACCGCGACATTGCGTTCTACGAACGCTCGACTACGGGGACTTTCAGCACGACGCGGGTGCCGGCCCCCGGTTCGGACTCGACATCTATAGTGCCACCGAGAATCTCCATCCGCTCGCGCATGCCGAGCAGGCCGACACCCCGCAGCGTGGCGGGGTCGCTCGAGATCAGGTCGGGCTGGAAGCCGCGTCCATCGTCTTCGACCTCGATCGTGAGCGTGCCGCGGTCCACGTCCCCCTGGATCAGCACCGATTCGGCGCCCGAGTGCCGCGCGATGTTCACAATGGCCTCCTGCACCGCGCGGAAGAGCGCGGTCTCGGACGCCGGCGGCAGCCGCACGTCGAGGTCGTCCAGCTCGCAGCGGACGGCGATGCCCTCGGCTCCGAGATGCCGGTCGGCAAACCACCGGATTGCGGCCGCGAGGCCGAGGTCGTCGAGCACGGACGGCCGCAGGTCCACGATCAGCCGGTGCAGCTCCCGGTGCATGCGATCGACCAGCTCGCGAAGCTCCTTCACCCGCGCCGCGGTTGCGCCGGAGCCCGAGGCGGCGAGCGCCGACTCGACGCCCATGGCCAGAGCGGCCAGCGTCTGGCTGGTCTCGTCGTGCAGCTCGCGGGCGATCCGCTTCCGCTCCTCCTCCTGGGCGGAGATCACCTTGCGGAGCAGCTGCTGGCGCAGCCGCTCGCGCTCCTCGAGCCGCGCATTGAGCGACGCCAGCTCGCGCGTGCGGTCGGCGACCCGCTGCTCCAGCTCGCGGTTGGCGCGGGCAATCTCGTCGATCGAGCCTTTGAGCGACGTGCGCATCTGGTCGAGCGCGCCGGTGAGGCGCGCGATTTCGTCCCCTCCTCCCGCCGATCCCGGCGGTTCGACGGGCTGCTCGAGGTCGCCGCGCGCGATCCGTTCCGCGGCGGCGGTCAGGCCGGCCAGCGGACGCCTCACGCTGCTGGCGATTCCCCAGCCGAGCAGCATCGCGAAGGCCGCGAGGGTCGGCGCCAGCCAGAGCGAGCGTAGACGGAACGCCGCGATCGGGCCCTCGGTCGACGCCTGTGCCTCGAGAAGGGAGAGGGACCACGGCGTTCGTTCGACGGGCGCCACTGCCGCGCTCCCGTCGCCGGCGCCATCCGGACCGGGCCCGACGCGCACGCCGATGATTCTGCCGGCACCGTCGCGGAGCTCGAGCCCGACGGACTCGTCCAGCGCCTCCTGGGCCAGGATCCCGGCAACGCGCCGGTCGGCCGCATCGATGCTCGCGGCCACCGCGCCCCCCGGACGGACCTCCGTCGTCCTGAACGGCACGAAACAGTAGATGCGCATGAGGCCGTTGGCGTCGATCAGGTCCGTGACGAGGGGTCTCTGAGCGGCGATCGCGTCGCGCGCGGCTGCAATCACGCCGGGCGCCTCGAACTCGTGGTACGCCGATGCCGGATCGGCGACGGCAACCGAGCCGTCTCCTCGCACGAACGCGGCCGCCGACACGAGCCGTGCCTGCCTCAGGACGGCCGACAACGCTTCGCGTTCCCCGTTCTCCCCGGTGTACGACAGCGTCACGTGCGGCGCGGACGCTGCCCCAGCCAGCAGGCGCAGATCGCCGGCCAC
>DATIEW010000478.1:0-2567 GCA_035455585.1 Vicinamibacterales bacterium
GGTGAAGCGGAAGATGTTGTCGATGAAGAGGAGCACGTCCTTGCCTTCGGCATCGCGGAAGTACTCGGCGACGGTGAGCCCGCTCAGCGCCACGCGGAGGCGCGCGCCCGGCGGCTCCGTCATCTGGCCGTAGACGAGCGCGGCGCGCGACTTCTCCAGCTCCTTCAGGTTGATGACGCCGCTCTCCTGGAACTCGAGCCACAGGTCGTTGCCTTCGCGCGTCCGCTCGCCCACGCCCGCGAAGACCGACACGCCGCCGTGCTTCATCGCGACGTTGTGGATGAGCTCCTGGATGATGACCGTCTTGCCCACGCCGGCGCCGCCGAACAGCCCGATCTTGCCCCCCCGGAGGTATGGCTCGAGCAGGTCGACGACCTTGATCCCGGTCTCGAACATCTGCAGCTCGGTGGACTGGTCCTCGAGCGTCGGCGCGGCGCGGTGGATCGACCAGCGCTCCAACGACTCGACCGGACGGTCGGGAAAGTCCACCGGCTCGCCGAGCACGTTCAGGACGCGTCCAAGCGTGGCGGTGCCGACCGGCATCGAGATCGGAGCGCCGGTGTCGATTGCCTGCATCCCGCGCTGCATGCCGTCGGTCGGCTTCATGGCCACGGTGCGCACCCGGTTCTCCCCCAGATGTTGCTCGACCTCGACGATGACGTCGATGGGGTGGCTGGCGCCCTCACCGGTGACCCGCACGGCGCTGTAGATGGAAGGCAGGTGCCCGCCCTCGAACTCGATGTCGACGACCGGCCCGATGACCTGCACGACGCGGCCGACCTTCTGCTCGGTTACGACTGCCATGAATGACCCCAATCTCGATTGTTCGCGCGCTCCGGCGTCATCTGCAGCGCGCTGTCACAATGCCTGCGCGCCCGACACCACCTCGATGATCTCGCGGGTAATGGCTGCCTGCCGGACCTTGTTCATGTTGAGCGTCAGCTGCTCGATCATCTCGGCCGAGTTGCGGGTGGCCGCGTCCATCGCGGTCATCCGCGCCGCGTGTTCGGCGGCGGCGGACTCCAGGAGCGCGCGGTAGACCTGCACCTCGACGTGCGTGGGAATCAGGTACCTGAACAGATCCTCGGGCCCCGGCTCGTACAGGTAGTGCATCGCCACGGGCGGCGGCGTCCCCGGCGCCGGGGTCTCGATTGCCAGCCGCGGGATCGGCAGCAGACGTTCCACGACCACGCGCTGCTGCAGCACGGACTTGAACTCGTTGTAGACGAGGTGCACGCTGTCGACTTCGCCGCCGGTGAACGCCTCGATCGCGGACCGGGCCATGGCCTGCGCGTGATCGAACTTCAGCGCGGCAAAGAGATTGACCTGCTCGTACCGGACGTCGAAGCCCCGCCGCGCGAAGTAGTCGCGTCCGCGGCGTCCGATCAGGCCCAGCGCGACCTGGCGTCCCCGGTCCTCGGTGATGAAGGTGGCCGACGACTTGATGACGTTCGTGTTGAAGCTGCCGCACAGCCCCCGATCGGCGGTGATCACGAACAGCAGCACGCGGCCGCCAGCGCGGGGAACCCGGCGCTCGTCGAGCAGAGGGTGCATCGACGGATCGACGCGCGAGGCCAGGCCGTTGAGCACGCGCAGCATCTGGATCGCAAACGGGCGCGCCTGCTGGATCCGCTCCTGGGCACGGCGCAGCTTCGACGCGGCGACCATCTTCATCGCCTTGGTGATCTGCTGCGTGGACTTCACCGCCCGGATGCGGCGGCGGATGTCGAGCAATGACGGCATGGCTCATGTGGCCGGGCGCCGGCGGCGCGCGGCCCAGGCTCTCCTCTTCAGCTAACGACCAGACGAGTGGCCACTGTCTCAACGCCCCGTGTCAACACCCAACCTCCAACTCCCAACTCCCAAGGCACCCGACGCGGCGACCCGGGAGAATTGGACGTTGGGAATTGGACGTTGGGAGTTGACACCGCTCGCTCACCGGCATTCTGCTAGGCCGCCGCGGTCCTGCGCGACGCGGCGAACTGCTTGCCGAACTCGGCCAGCGCGTCGTTCAGCCCGGCCTTGAGCGGCTCGTCGATCTGCTTCTTCTCCGCGAGCGACGACAGCACCTGCTGCCGGCTCGTCTCCAGGAACTGGTACAGCTCCACCTCGTACGCCCGAACCTGCTCCACGGCCACGTCGTCGAGATAGCCGTTGGTCGCCGCGTAGATGATGACGACCTGCTTCTCGACCGGCAGCGGCTGATACTGTGGCTGCTTCAGGATCTCCACGAGGCGGCGGCCGCGGTTGAGCTGATTGAGCGTCGCCTTGTCGAGATCGCTGCCGAACTGCGCAAAGGCCGCCAGCTCGCGGTACTGGGCGAGGTCGAGCCGGAGCGATCCGGCGACCTGCCGCATCGCCTTCACTTGCGCCGACCCGCCGACGCGCGAAACCGAATTGCCGACGTTGATCGCCGGACGGACGCCCTGGTGGAACAGATCGGCCTCGAGGAAGATCTGCCCGTCGGTGATCGAGATGACGTTGGTCGGGATGTAGGCCGAGAGGTCCCCGGCCTGGGTCTCGATGACCGGCAGCGCCGTCAGCGATCCGCCGCCGAGATCCGCCTT
>DATIEW010000479.1:0-2275 GCA_035455585.1 Vicinamibacterales bacterium
CGGAGCGATCCGGCTGATGTCCGCCCGCATCCCACGCGGACTCTCTGCGGACCCGCCGGTGCTCGCGGCCGCGGCCGGTGTGCTCGTGCTCGTCACGGTGATCGCGGCGTCGATTCCGGCGTTCCGCGCCACCAGAGTCCAGCCGTCGCTCGCGCTCAGAATCGAGTGAGCTGGTCGTTCTTCCTTCTTCCTTCTTCCTTCTTCCTTCAGGCTGCGCCAGCAGCCTGCTAAGTGACCCGCTGATTCGTCAGTCGTTTCGCTACCCATCGGCCGGCCCTTTTTTCAGAACCACCGTCGCGCCCGAGTAGCCGATGGTCACCCGTGCGGCCGCCTTCGTCCGCTCCGGATTCGTGAACTCGATCAGGGTGACGACCGGATACGTTTCGATCTCCCAGCCGCCCCAGTGGCCCGGCCGTGCAGGAAAGAACCGGTTCCAGAGCCTGAGGATCTGCATCGAGTCTCCGACCGGCTGATTGGGCGTCTCCATGATCTGCCGGGGCTCGCGCCGTCTGGTCCCGCCGAGCTTCACGATGATCCTCTCGAGGGAATCGATCTGCTCGGAGTCGAAGAAGAGCACCGTCTGCGCCGCAGGCAGCTCCTGCACCAGCGTGACCCGAACGACCTCGCCGTCGTGGCGCTTCACCTGGACGTCGGTGTTCACCAGCGCGAACGGCGCCGGCGTGCGAGGCCACGAGTACGCGTTCCACCGGCCGCTCTCGTAGATATCGCCTCCCTGGGGCAGAAAGAGGACGCGGCGAATCTCGGCGACATCAGTCTCGAGGCCAGCCGCCGGGCTGGACACCTGCTGCTGCGCGTGCCAGCCGGTCAGCGCGGACATCATCGCCTCTTCGGCGCCGGCCGCGTTCCCCTGTTTCCAGAGAACGCTGGCGCGCGCGATTCGTGCCGCCGTCACCGCAAAGTCGTTGGGCTCGCGCGCGAGGGCGCCGAGCTCCTTCATGGCAGCGCCCTCGTCGGCGCCGGCACGTTCGACGTCCGCAAGCTGGAGCGCGTGCTCGAGCCGGGCGCGATGTGCCAGGTACCGGGCCTCTGGCACGGCCGTGGACTCGGGATGCTGTTCGATCACCCGCCGCAATACGGCCACGGCCTCCAGGTAACTGCCTCTCGCGAGAAGCGAGCGGCCGCGTTCGACGAGAGCGCCGCCCGGCACGCTCAGCGACCGCCGCAGTTGAGCGATGCGCGGCGCCAATGACTCTTTGGTGACTTCCGCTACGTCGGGAGACATGACGAACGGATCGGCCTGCTGTGCGGGCCGCCTGACGAACGTGCTGTATTGCAGTCCGAATCCGTTGTCCCATCCGTCCAGCGCACGCTGATGCTCGGCCAGAGCCCTGTCGAATTCGCCGGCCGTCTCGTACGCGCGGGCGGCGTACTCGTGGCCGAGCACGCGGGCGATCGGCAGATCCGCGTGCCTGCCCGCAGCTTCGAGGTATGCGGCCGCCGCGGCGTTCGGGTCACCCAGGCTGTCTTCGCACTGGCCGATCCGCAGCCTTGCCACCCACGTCCAGCTGCTCTCCGGATACGCGGCGACATACCTGCGGAAGGCCGCGCGCGCCGTTTCATGGTTCCCTTCCGCGAACTCGAGCGCCGCCAGCGTTGCCAGCGCCTTTCGATGGTACAGGGCACGGCCTTCATCGCTGAGCGACGCCAGGACCTGACGCGCTTTCGCGAGCAACGCCTCATGCTCTCCCGGCGATTGCTCCTGGCCGGGCTGCATGTAGAAGAGCGCCCGAAGATAACGGACCGCCGCGACGTCGGGAACGCTCCGCTCGAGATCGGCCAGCACGCGCTCGACCCCGGCCACACGCTCTCCACGCTGCTCGAACAGGTCAGCTATCTTGGAGGTGATGACATAGCCGATGCCGCTTTGTCCGGGATGCTCGTCGTCGAGCTCGAAGTGCGTTCGAGCGAACTCCTGGTACGCGTCGATCAGACGGTCGGTGTTCTCAGGCGCCACCTTCCCGTCTCTCGGCATGAAGAACCCGATGACCAGCGATGGCGCCTTCTCAACCCACTCCGATGCTGGATACCGGCCGCTCTCCAGGTCCGAGACGATCGCGAGCACGCGCATGAAGCGGGGCGTCGGGTCAGCGGCGCGAGGCTCGAGCCGTCCCAAAGTGTTGATGGTGTGCCACTGGAATCCCTTCTGATACAGCGCCTTGGCCGCGGCGGTGGTGCCCGGGTGCGCCTGGATGAACCCGTCCAGGGCGTCGAACAGCTCCTGCGACACGCCACCGGCGCTGATCACGTCCACCTC
>DATIEW010000480.1:0-3892 GCA_035455585.1 Vicinamibacterales bacterium
CTCCCAATGCCCAACTCCCAACTCCCAACCACGTGAGTTTTGGGAATTGGGCATTGGGAGTTGGGAGTTGGGAGTTCGGATCTATCCTGAGGCATGGACGAAGAGCTGGACGCGGAGCTCCGGGCGCTTCTCGGGGATCGCGTGTCGACTGCAACCGCGGTCCGGGAGCACCACAGCCACGGCGAATCCCATCACGAACCACGCCTGCCCGACGCCGTGGTCTATCCCCTCTCGACGGAGGACGTGCGCGAGGTCGTCCGCGCCTGTGCGCGCCACCGCTGCCCCATGGTCCCATTCGGAGCCGGCTCCTCGCTCGAAGGCCACGTCATCCCCATGCGCGGCGGCGTCAGTCTCGATCTCTCCCGCATGACGCGCATTGTCCGCGTCAGCGTGGATGATCTGGATGCCACCGTGGAGGCAGGCGTCACTCGTAAACAGCTCGAACGGCACCTCCAATCCACGGGCCTCACGTTCCCGCTCGATCCGGGCGCCGACGCCACGATTGGCGGCATGGCCGCGACGCGCGCCTCGGGAACGACGGCCGTGAGGTATGGCACCATGCGCGAGGCCGTGCTGGGCCTGACCGTCGTGCTCGCCGACGGGCGCGTGATTCAGACCGGCACACGGGCCCGCAAATCGTCGGCGGGCTACGACCTCACGCGGCTGTTCGTCGGGTCCGAGGGAACGCTGGGGATCATCACCGAGGTCACGCTCAGGCTCCACGGCCGGCCTGAAGCGGTAGCCGCGGCGACGTGCTGGTTCGACGACATCGACGGCGCCGTGCGTACGGTGATCACCACGATCCAGCTCGGCGTGCCGGTCGCGAGGATCGAGCTGCTCGACGAGGTCCAGATCGGCGCCGTGAACCGGCACTCGGGTCTGTCGTGTCCGGTCGCGCCGACGCTCTTCTTCGAGTTTCACGGGCTGAGCGAGGCGGATGTCGCCGCGCAGGCCGAGGAAGTCGCCGGGATCGCCCGCGCGAACGGCGGTCGTGAATTCGATCGCGCGGTCACGCCGGAACGCCGCGCGGCGCTGTGGCAGGCACGGCACGACGCCTACTACGCGGCGCTGGCGCTGCGTCCCGGCGCGCGTGGATGGACGACCGACGTGTGCGTGCCGATCTCGCGCCTGGCCGACTGCATCCACGAAACGAAAGCGGATCTCGCGGCATCCCCGCTCGTCGGTCCGCTCGTCGGCCATGCGGGCGACGGGAACTTCCACCTCGTCTTTCCCGTGCACCCTGAAGATCCGGCGGAAATGGCCGAGGCCGGGCGCCTGACCGATCGCCTGGTCGCGCGCGCGCTCGCGATGGGCGGCACCTGCAGCGGCGAGCACGGTGTCGGCATCGGAAAGCTGAAGTTCCTCGAGCGGGAGCACGGGGCGGAGGCCATCGAGGTCATGCGCGCGATCAAGCGCACGCTGGATCCGATGAACCTCATGAACCCGGGGAAGCTGGTTCCTACGGACTGACTGATCCTGTCCAACGGAGGAGACGGAGGCAACGAAGGGATCACCACGGAGGCACGGAGGGCACGAAGGACGCTCGCTGGGCCGCGGAATATCGGCGAAAAATCCTCCGTTCTCTCCGTCTCCTCCGGGTGGACCGAACGATCACTCACGGCGCAGCGCGACCACGGGATCCACCGACGCGGCGCGCCTGGCGGGCACGGCGCTCGCCCCGAGCCCTGCAAGCGCGAGCACGGCCAGGGCGCCGAGAAAGACGACCGGGTCGGCGGGCTCGACCTGGAAGAGGAACCTCTCCACTGTCGCGCTGAGCTGCCACGCGCCCGCGCAGCCGATCGCCAGCCCGGCGCCGAGCAGCATGCCGGCGTTCCCCAGCACGAGCGCGACGACGTCGCGCGGCGTCGCGCCCAGGGCCATCCGCACGCCGATCTCACCCGTCCGCTGCGCCACCGCGTACGCCATGACGCCGTAGATGCCAGCCGCCGCGATCACCAGGCCGAGCACGCCGAAGATCGCGAGGAGCGCCATGTTGAACCGCCGCTGCGCCAGCAGCCGGTCCATGTAGCTGTCGAGCGTGAAGCGGTCCTCCGTCAGCCGCTGCTCGGGGTTGACCGACCAGATCGCCGCCCTGGCCGCGGGCAGCACGGCCAGCGCGTCTCCCGTCGTCCGTATCGCCAGCGACGCCCCCGTCGTGCGCTCCTGCGCGAACGGGATGTACGCTTCCTTCAGCGGCGGTGTCTCCGGACCGCCATGCCGGATGTCGCCGACCACGCCAATGACGGTCCATTCCTTGGTCCCGATGATGATCCGCTGTCCGACCGCGTCTCGATCGGGCCAGTAGAGACGCGCCGCCGCCTGGTTGACCGCCACCACCGGCAGCGTTCCCTCGCGATCCTCGCCGCCGGGAGGCCGCCCCCGGAGGATCGGGATCCGCAGCACGTCGAAGTAGTGGGGTGAGACCGCCCGTATGTCAATCTCGGCGTCGGTGCCCTGCAGCTTCGTCCCTCCCGGAAGCGTCACGTCGTCGTACCGCCGGCTTCCCTGGAGCGGCAGCCCGCCGTTCACGGCGCTCGCATGCTCCACGCCTGGCACCTGGCTGACGGCTTCGAGCATCCGCTCGACGTAGGCGATGCCGCGCTGCAGGTTCTCCTGATGCCTGGCGAGGTCGAACGGCAGGCCGACGCTGAAGGTGAGCACGTTGCGGTAGTCGAATCCCGGATCGATCCGGATGAGCCGGATGAAGCTGCTCACGAACAGACCCGCGCCGACAAGGAGAATCACCGCGAGCGCGACCTCCGCAACGACGAACGCGCTCCGGAGTCGCCTGCCTCCCGCACCGCCGGTCGACGTCCGTCCTCCGTCCTTCAGCGCGAGCGTCACGTCGGCGCGGGAGGCGTGGAGCGCCGGCACGAGGCCGAAGGCGACGCCGGTGACGAGCGCGGCCGTCACCGCCGCGCCGAGGACGCGTCGATCGATCCCGATCGAAGCAATGCGGGGCAGCCCCTCTGGCAGCCAGGCTCTCAGGATCTCCACGCCAGCCGAAGCGAGCGTCACGCCCAGCACCGCAGCCAGCATCGACACGAGGATGCCCTCGACGAGAAGGGCGCGGGTGAGACGCCAGCGGCTGGCGCCGAGGGCGGAACGAATGCCAATCTCACGCGCACGCACGGTGGCCCGCACGAGCATGAGGTTGGCGACGTTGGCGCACGCGATCAGCATGACGAGCGCGACGGCACCGAGCAGCATGAGCATCCACCCGCGGACGCGCCCGACGATGTTCTCGTGAAGCGTCACGACCCGGACGCGGCTCCCCGGGTTCCACTTGGGATTGGCCGCGTCGATGCCCGCGGCGATCCGGTTCATGTCGTCGGTTGCCTGTTCGATGGACAGGCCCTCCCTGAGCCGGCCCACGACGGCGAGCAGGAAGTTGCGCGTACGGCCGCGCACCCTATGCGCCCCCGTGAACACGAACGGCGTGAAGATCTCCATCGGGCGCTCGCTGGCGACCGGATACGAGAAGCCGCGAGGCAGCACGCCCACGATCTCCCACGCCTGCTCGTTCAGCTCGATCGACCTGCCGATGACGTCCGGGGACCCGCCGTACTGCCGCTGCCAGAACCCGTAGCTGAGGAGGACGACGCGGCCCGCGCCTTCGACCTCGTCGGCCTCCGTGAAGCTCCGGCCGAGCAGCGGCTGCACCCGGAGGAGCGGCAGGAACCCGCTCGTGATGCGCAGCGCGCGCGCCTCGACCGGCTCGTCGCGCTCGTTGCGCATGCGGAACAGTGCACGGGTGCCCGCGCCGAGCCGTTCGAACGATCGCTGCTGGGCCATCCAGTCGAGAAAGGACTGCGGCGTGACGCTGCTGTATCCGGGCCGCTGCGGCGTGTATTCCTGGACCGACACGAGCCGGTCGTAGCCGTCGAACGGG
>DATIEW010000481.1:0-25356 GCA_035455585.1 Vicinamibacterales bacterium
GGATATGGCGGCGACGAGTGGTTTGGCGGCGCACCGCGGTGGGGTCTTGGGCGGCGGATCGTCGCGGCGGTGCGCCGGCTCGCGCAGGACCGGGCGCGTGAGGGACCCCTCGCCTCTCCGGCGCTCCTGCGCGCGGCGATCGGACCGCTCGTTCCGGAAGCGGTCCGCCGGGCGCTCGGACCCCTGTGCCGCAATCGTGTGGGGTTTGAATGGATCCGGCCTGAGTTTGCCGCCCGGGCGAGCCTGCGAGACAGGCTCGAGCCGCCTCCTGCTCCCCCGTTCCCAGCGCCCACGCAGCGCGCCATCTACCGCGTAGTCACTGGCGCCGCGCAGGTGATTGCCGATGAACTGGAGGATCGCGCCGCGCACGCCGCCGGCATCGATCAACGGCACCCGTTCTACGACCGCCGGATCGCCGAGTTCGGTCTTGCGCTGCCGGACCGGCTGCGCTGCAACGCAGGCGAGACGAAGGTACTCCTGCGGAAAGCGCTGGGCGCGCTGCTCCCACCATCGGTCGTACGGCGTCGCGACAAGGCGGAGTTCTCGTGCACGTTCGTCGAGGCGATCGTCGCGCTGGGCGGCCGCCGGATCTTCGATCGCCTTCGCTCCGAGGATGCCGGTTGGGTCGACGGCCGCGTCGTGCGGCGCCGCTGCGAGGAGATGATCGAGCTTTACAGCCGGGGGGACGCGTCGTACATTTCCCTCTCGAACGGGCTCTGGGAGATCGCGGGGTTGGAGCTCTGGCTCGAAAGGGCAGGCCTGTGACAGCGTGCAGCCTCCCGACAAGTTGTCCGACCACGGTCGACTGTGCCGCATTGTGCAGCGCCAGGCAAGGAGGCGGATGTGCCCGATAGAACCCACGACATGAACGAACGTCAGTCGGTCCACGGTCAGCCCCTCAAGCGCTATGTCCCGCCGCGGCTCGTCGACTATGGAAGCGTCAGCCGCCTGACCGAGAGCGGCGGCGCGACGACGAAGGACTTCGGCAACATGCTGGGCGTCAAACTCTGATGCGGGTCGGGCCCGGTGATTCTTTCCTCGTCCTGGCCGCCGCGGGAGCGCTGGCGGCATCCCGGGTGCTTCTGCGCTGGGCGCCAGGGTGGACAGTCCGTCTGGCAGCCGCACCCGGGCGCCCGGATATGTCGCGCCGGCCCTCTGCGGCCGGATCCACCAGCGGCCTCGTTCGAGCGGTCGAGCGGGCTGGCAGGCGCTGCCCCTGGCGTACCACGTGCCTCGAGCGCGCCGTTGCGCTCGTCCTGCTGCTGGTCATCCACCGCCGTGCCGGCCGCCTCGCGATCGGTGTCGCACGTTCCGGCGGAGCGCTGCGCGCCCACGCCTGGGTCGAAGCGGACGGTTCCGTGATTCTCGGCGGGGGTGCAGCCGCCGCTGACGTCGCGTCTCTGTGGCCGCTCACGGCTCCGTGCAACGTGGATTAATGCCGCAGTACCGTGTCTTCGGCTTGACGGTGACGAGCGAGTTGCCGCTGCCGGAGTTGCCCTCGTCTCGTCAGGGTGGCGCGGCCTGTACGATCGAAGTGGCGCCGCCGGACGGGATCTCGCGTCACGAGTGGTTTCACCGGTGGCGCCTGCACGGCCGCTGTCACCTTGAATTCGCGCGGACCGCCAGCGGTTATCTGCTCCGATTTCCAGGTCTCGTGGATGCGGGTGTGACGGCTTCGGGCGACCGCATCTCCTGGCGACCCCATCCCGGCGTGCCGGTGCCCACGGTCCGGCATCTTCTGATCGATCAGGTGCTGCCGCTGGCGCTGAGCCGCATGGACCGGCTGGTCCTGCATGCGAGCGCGGTGCATGTGCCGCAGGCTGGCGCCGTGGCGTTTGCCGGGCGATCCGGTCGAGGCAAGTCCACCATCGCGGCCGCGCTCGGGCGCACCGGCTGGCCCATCCTCACCGACGACTGTCTCGTTCTGATGGCTGGCGCTGGCGGCTTCCGCGTCATGCCCGGCTATCCTGGCGTCCGGGTGTGGGCCGATGCGGCGTCGGCGCTCGACCTCGGCGACAGGTGCGACCAGCCGGTCGCGCATTACACGACGAAGAGGAGAGTCCATTCGAGAGCGCTCGCATTCCGGGACGCGCCGAGCCGTCTCCGGGCGCTGTTCGTGCTCGGCGGACGCTACACGGGGGGCCCGCCCATCCGGGTAACACGTCTCGGCGGCCGCGCGGGGTTCTTCGCGCTGACTCCCTTCATCAATCTCCTCGACATCCAGGACCGCCGGCACCTCGCCCGCGCCTTCGCCGCCGCTGCGGATCTGGCGGGCCATGTTCCTGTCTACCGGCTCAGGATCCGCCACGAACCCCGAGCGTTCGACGACGTCGTAGCGGCGCTCACCGCTGCGCTGCCCGTTCCGGCGGGGTGCCAAGAGAGCCACGGGTGTCAACTTCCAACTTCCAATTCCCAACTCCCATGTTCTCCCGAGGAGACGTGATCGGGTGGGAGCCGGGAGTTGGAAGTTGGGAGCTGACACAGATCGAGTTGGGCCATGGAGTCGTATCGCCTGCGCCATTACGCGCGCATGTTCGCCGACGGCAACCGGAACGACGCCTACAGAGCTGCGCTCGCTGAGGTGATCTCGCCCGGGGCATCCGTGCTCGACATCGGCACCGGGACAGGGCTCCTGGCGATGATGGCGTGCCACGCCGGTGCGAGGCGAGTGTATGCGGTTGAGCAAGCCCCGATCATCCAGTTCGCCCGCGATCTGGCCGCTCACAACGGCGTCGCGGACCGCATTGTCTTCATCGAGCGCGTGTCGACCGCGGTGAGGCTGCCCGAGCGCGTCGACGCAGTGGTCTCCGACATCCGGGGAGTGCTGCCGCTCTCCGGGACGGCGGTGACGTCGATCATCGACGCGCGGGATCGGCTGCTCCGACCCGGCGGAGCCCTGGTGCCGTTGGCCGATGCGTTGAGCGCCGCAGTCGTGTCGGCGTCCTCCACCATCGACGCCTATGTCAGCCCCTGGACGAGGCCGTCCTGGGGCGTGGACGCCACACCGCTCGCCTCTGCCGCCGCTCAGCAGATCGTCCCGGTTGCGCCCGGGGATGTCGAGCTTCTCTCCGGTCCGGCCCCATGGGTCACCATCGACTACAACACTGTCACGACGCCGTCGGCGCGCGGCACGGTGGAGTGGTGTATGCCGGCCGCGGCAACGGCGCATGGGTTCGTGCTCTGGTTCGAGGCGCTGCTCGCTCCAGGCATCTCCTATTCGACGGCGCCCGGCGGCGCCGACACGCTCTATGGGCTGGCCTTCTTCCCGTGGCCGGGGGCGGTGGATTGTCCGGCCCAGGGTAGCGTTCGCGTCGACCTGCGCGCCGACCTCATCGGAGCCGCGTACGTCTGGACCTGGCGTACGGTTGTGGACTCGGTCGCCGGGAGGCGGGAGTTCAGCCAGTCCACGTTCGCCGGGATGCCGCTCGCGCGCGCGCGCCTCGACCGCGGCAGGCCGGATGCCGTGCCGCTCGTCTCAGGGTGGGCTGACGTCGACGCGGCGGCTCTGGCGCTCATGAGGCACGGCTTGACCTTGCGCGAAGTCGCGCGGCGTCTGTGCGAACGATTCCCGGAGAGTCTCCCGACCCGCGATGCGGCCCTGGCCCGCGCCGCCGACCTGGCCGGGCGCTACGCCATCTCGAACGACGACGCCGGGTGTGTCAGCTGATGTTCGCGGGCTCGCACTGTTGGGCGTTGGAAGTTGGGTGTAGGCAGTTGGGCGGCTGGCACGGCGGCCCGGTCGGATCGATGGAGGGAGCGAGCGGAGGTTGGCCACCACGGAGGCACGCGGGCCACGGAGCAGTAGCACTGGGTGAGCCAGTATGCCCGGTGGCGCGGCCGGCACGTCCGACCCGCGCGTCGCGCGGCGCCACCGGGGGAGTGCTGTAGCCGCCCGTGTTCCCTTCGTTCGTCCTTCGTTGCCTCCGTGCCTCCGTGGTGGTCAACCTCCGTTCCCTCCGTCCTCTCCATTCCCGTGGGAGCTGCCCGGCGATTCGGGATCCGCCCGCGTTGTGGTAGGTTAGGGGCTCATCCGCCTGATCATCCGGGGGTTCTGTCATGTCCGGCCATTCCAAGTGGCACACCATCAAGCACAAGAAGAGCGCCGCGGACGCAAAACGGGGCAAGATCTTCACGCGCATCATCAAGGAACTGACTATCGCCGCACGCGCCGGCGGGGGGGACCCTGACGCGAATCCGCGGCTGCGCACGGTCGTCGCCGAAGCCAAGTCGGTCAACATGCCGGCCGAGAACATCAAGCGCGCGATCCAGCGGGGCACGGGAGAGCTGCCGGGCGTCTCGTACGAGGAGGTGACCTACGAAGGCTACGGGCCGGGCGGTGCGGCGCTGATCATCGAGGCACTGACCGACAACCGGAACCGCACCGTTGGCGAACTGCGCCATCTGCTCTCGAAGCACGGCGGCAACCTCGGCGAGTCGAACAGCGTCGCCTGGATGTTCGACAAGAAAGGCTACATCGTCGTCGAGAAGAGCAAGGCGGACGAGGAGACGCTGATGGCGGCCGCGCTCGACGCCGGCGCGGACGACCTGCGCGACGATGAGGACAACTGGGAGGTCGTGTCGGCGCCGGAGGGATTCCAGAAGGTGCTCGACGCCGTCAAGGCGCTGGGGATCGAGCCGGCGGCGGCGGAGATTGCCATGCTGCCGCAGAACTACGTGAAGCTCGAAGGCAAGACCGCGCAGCAGATGGTCAAGCTCATGGAGGCCATCGAGGATCACGACGACACCAGGAAGGTGTGGTCGAACGCAGACATCGAAGAGAAGGAGATCGAGGCCTCGTTGGCGTGAAGATCTTCGGGATCGATCCGGGCTCCGAACGCACGGGCTATGGCTGCGTCGAGCGCATCGGCGGCCGGCAGCGCCTCGTCGTCTGCGGCTCGTTGTCGGGCCCCTCGCGCGCGGCATTTCCCGAGAAGCTCAAAGCTATCCATTCGGGCCTGCAGGCGCTGTTCGCGCGGCATCACCCCGACTCGGTCGCGGTGGAGACCATTTTCCACGCGCGCAACGTGCGGAGCGCGCTCAAACTGGGCCACGCCCGCGGCGTCGTGCTGCTCGCCGCGTCGGAAGCGGGTCTGCCGGTGCTGGAGTACGCGCCGGCCGAGATCAAGCGCGCTGTCGTGGGGTACGGACGGGCGGAAAAGTACCAGGTGCAGCAGATGGTCGGGCTGCTGCTGGGTCTCGACGCCCCCCCGGCGCCCCACGACGTGGCCGATGCGCTGGCCGTCGCGATCTGTCACCTGCAGAACGCCGCCGGCACGCTGGCCGATCGGATTCGCAGTGAGCATCCGCCGGGCGTCCTTCGCTCGTGGCGGGACTACCGGCCGTGATCGCGGTGCTGCGCGGGACGCTGCTCGAGAAGTCGCCCAGCCGCATCGTCGTTGACGTCGCCGGCGTCGGCTACGACGTGCAGGTGCCGCTCTCGACCTTCTACGGCCTGGGCGAGCCCGGGACGAGCGTCTCGCTGCGGATTCACACCCACGTCCGCGAGGATGCCATCGCGCTCTACGGATTCGGCTCGGTGCTCGAACGGGAGCTGTTCGACCGGCTCATCGCGATTGGCGGGGTCGGACCGAAGCTGGCCCTCGCGGTCCTGTCGGGCATCGAGCCGGCCGAGCTCGTCAAGGCGGTGCGCCTGCAGGACGTGGCGCGACTCACGGCGATTCCCGGCGTGGGCAAGAAGACCGCCGAGCGGATTGGACTGGAGCTGAAGGACCGGCTGCCGGCCGCGGCACAGGCTGTTGGACAGGAGCCGCCGGCCGCGGCTTCGCCGCGGGACCGGCTCCGCGACGACCTGCTGTCGGCCCTGCTGAACCTCGGCTATCAGCGCGCAGCCGCGGACAAGGCCATCGAGAAGGTCGTGACGGCGCCGGGCGCCCGATTCGAGGACAGCCTGAAGGCCGTCCTCAAATCCCTGATGAGGTCGTGACGGACCGCCTTCGAGATCGTGGACCCGTAATGTCCCGCTGACGACGCCGTGACCAAGAATCGCCTCGTGACCTCCGTCCGGGTTGACGACGACGTCCAGTATGAAGCGGGGCTCCGGCCGCGGACGCTGAAGGAGTACATCGGGCAGAACCGGATCCGCGAGAACCTGGAAGTGTCGATCGCGGCGGCCCGGCAGCGCGGCGAGGCGCTGGACCACGTGCTGCTCTACGGGCCGCCGGGCCTGGGCAAGACGACGCTGGCGTATGTGATTGCCAACGAGCTGGGTGTGCCCATCCGGTCGACGGCCGGACCGGTGATCGAGAAGCCCGGGGATCTGGCTGCAATGCTCTCCAACCTGCAGGAGCGGGAGGTTCTCTTCATCGACGAAGTGCACCGGATGCCGCCGGCCATCGAAGAGATCCTCTATCCGGCGATGGAGGACTACGAACTGGACATCGTCATCGGGCAGGGTCCGGGCGCGCGGTCCGTGAAGGTCCCGCTGCAGCGGTTCACGCTGGTCGGGGCGACGACGCGGACTGGGCTCCTGACCTCGCCGCTGCGCGCCCGCTTCGGCATCGTGCACCGCCTCGACTACTACGGCGAGGCTGACATCGAGGAGATCGTCCGGCGGTCGGCGCGGATCCTCGGCGTGCCGATCGACGACGACGCGGCGCGCGAGATCGGCCGGCGCGCGCGCGGCACGCCGCGCGTGGCGAACCGGCTGCTGCGCCGCGTGCGCGATTTCGCCGAGGTGCGCGCCGACGGGCGCGTCACGAGCGCCGTCACGCATCAGGCGCTCGAGCTCCTCGACGTGGACGCGCACGGGTTCGACGAGATCGACCGTCGTCTGCTGCGGACGATCATCGACAAGTTCGGCGGCGGCCCGGTGGGCGTCGGCAGCCTGGCGGCGGCGCTGAGCGAGGAACGGGACGCGATCGAAGAGATCTACGAGCCGTTCCTGATTCAGATAGGCTTCCTCGACCGCACGCCGCGCGGGCGCGTCGCCACGCCGCGCGCGTACGAGTACTTCGGACTGCCGGATCCCGGAAAGGATCGCCTGTGGTGAGCGCATCGGAAGGGTCGACTCGGGAAGGGCCGGGAAGGTCGGGCTCGTGCCTTCGGCACGTCAGGATCGCCGGCCTGGCGACCTACGTTCCTCCGCGGATATTGACCAACGCGGACCTCGAGAAGCTGGTCGAGACTTCGGACGAATGGATCCTGCAGCGGACGGGCATCCGCGAGCGGCATATCGTGGACCCGGGCGTCGCCACGTCCGACCTGGCGAAGGAGGCATCGCTGGGCGCGATCGCGGAGGCGGGGCTTTCGCCCGACGACATCGGCTTCATCGTCGTGGGCACGACCACACCCGACACCATCTTTCCGAGCACGGCCTGCCTGCTGCAGCAGAAGATCGGGGCGCCTCGCGCGTGGGGGTTCGATCTCGGCGCCGCCTGCTCGGGCTTTACCTACGCGCTCACCATGGGCATGCAGCTCGTGGCCACCCGCGCGCACGACCATGTGCTGGTCGTCGGCGCCGACGTGATGTCCAGCATCATCGACTACACGGATCGCGCGACGTGCGTGCTGTTCGGCGATGGCGCGGGCGCGGTCGTCCTGTCGCCGGCCGCCGACGGGGAGCCGGCGATATTGGGCTTTGCCCACGAGATCGACGGCAGCGGCGGGCCGGCGCTCTGCATGCCCGCCGGCGGAAGCCGGCTGCCAGCCTCGCACGAAACGGTCGACAAGCGGCTCCATTACGTCAAGCAGGACGGGCAGGCGGTCTTCAAGTTCGCCGTGCGGAAGACCGAGGAGATCTGCCGGCGCGTGCTGGACCGCCATGGGATCGCTCCCGGCGAGATCGATCTCTTCGTGTCACACCAGGCGAACCGCCGGATCATCCAGGCCGCGGCGGACCGTCTGGGCCTCCCCGACTCGAAGGTGATCATCAACCTCGAACGGTTCGGCAACACGACCGGCGCCACCATTCCGCTCGCGCTAGCCGACGCCGTCGCCGAGGAACGCGTGAAGAAGGGAGATCTCGTGCTGCTCGCCTCCGTGGGCGCGGGCTTCACGGTGGGCGCGGTGCTCCTGCGGTGGTCGTTGTGAGGAGGAGGGCTGCATGAAGGGCAATTCAAAGGTCATCAAACACCTGAACAAGGCGCTCAAGGAAGAACTGACCGCGATCAACCAGTACTTCGTCCACGCGGAGATGTGCCACAACTGGGGCTACCATCGGCTGGGGAGCCACATCCGCAAGCAGTCGGTCGACGAGATGCGGCACGCCGAGGCGCTCATCGAGCGAATCCTGTTCCTCGACGCCACGCCGACGATGGAGCCGATGCCGCTCAGCATCGGACAGAGCGTCCGCAAGCAGCTCGAGAGCGATCTCGGCCTGGAGTTCGGCGCGGTGAAGAGCTACAACGAAGCGATTGTCGTCTCGCGCGAGGCCGGCGACAACACGTCGCGTGAGCTGTTCGAGCGGCTGCTGAAGGACGAGGAGGGGCACGTCGACTGGCTCGAAGCGCAGCTTCACCTGATCTCGGAGGTCGGATACGAGCGCTATCTCGCGCAGCAGCTCGAAGGGGGCGACGAGTAGGCTTACCCGCGGGTCGCAGTTCGCAGTTCGCGGTTCGCAAGGTTACCGTTCGGGTTGAGCGGTGCTGAAGAGCATCAGCCACATCGGGCCGCTCCACCGCGAGTCTTCGCGTTCCAGGCGGAAGCCGGCGGCGGTGAATTCCGCGAGAGCCTGTGCGCGCGACACCCCGTGGCCCGTACGCGGTTCGGACGTATCGGCCGGCCGGCCGCCCAGAAACCACAGCGCTCCCGGCTCGAAGTCCATCACGGCCAGCCGGCCGCCGCTCCTGACGGCGCGCCGGACGCTCACCGCGAACGCCTCGGGATCCGACACGTGGTGATAGACGTTGCGCATGAACACCAGGTCGCAGCAGGCGTCCGGCAGCCTGGTCTCGCGCTCGCCGGCTTCGACAACCACGAGATTCTCGAGATTCTCCGCCTCGGCGCGTTCGCGGATGGCGTCCAGCTTGTCGGCGCTCAACTCGGTCGAGAACACCTTCCCGCGCGGGCCGACCAGCCGCGCCATCACCACGCTGAAGCGTCCGGTGCCGGCGCCGATCTCGGCGACGGTCTGCCCGGCGCCGACGCCGGCGATCCGGGCAAGGCGTTCGGCCTCGGCGGTCTCGCGCCACGGCAGGAACGCGCCGAGAGTCACGTAGGCCAGGACGCCTGCGAGCACCGCCACCGACGCCGCCGCGATCCCCAGGGCCCTCGTGAGTCTCATTCGTTTTCAACTGCTCTCCCACCGCAGGGGAGGGAGATTCTGCGTCACCGCTGGACCGCGATGCCCTGCATCTCGAACCGGGCGTTGTAGAGCAGCGTGCCCGCCCCGATGAAAGCGCGCGCGGGGAACTCCCGCTTGAAATACGTGCGGTAGATCTTGTTGAACGCGTCGTAGTGCTTCACGTCCGAGCAGAACACCTGCACGAACACGAGGTCGTCCATCGTGAGCCCCGCTTCCTCGAGTGTGCGCTGAATGCGGTCGAGCAGCAGCCGCGCCTCGGCCTCCACGGTGGCTGGCACCTTGTCGCTCTCGTCGAGGCCGATATCGCCGGAGAGATACAGCGTGCGGCCAATCTTCACCGCGCCGCTGTACGGCGGCTGGGCCGTATCGGCGGCCGTGCGTGGAGCGATGTAGCGGCGGGCCTCCTGCGCGTGGAGGGTAGGGGGGACGAAGGCGATGCTTACGAGCACGAGCAGAACGGCAGATCCGGACCTCGACATGATTACCTCCATCTCCCATCTCCCAGCTCCCAGCTCCTAGCTCCTAGCTCAGGCCGCGCGCCCTCGAGCTCGAGGAGGAAGCGCTTGACGGGCAGCCCGCCGCCAAAGCCCGTCAGCGACCCGTTCGCGCCGATCACGCGATGGCACGGCAGGACGATGGGCAGCGGATTGCGGCCGTTGGCGGCGCCAACGGCTCGTGTCGCCGTGGGCCGCCCCACGCGTGCGGCCAGTTCCGTGTAGCTGATCGTCCGGCCGTACGGGATCGTGCCGAGGGCCAGCCAGACCTGCCGCTGGAACGCCGTGCCCTCGGGCGCGAGCGGCAGATCAAAGCTCCTTCGCCGGCCGTCGAAGTACTCGCGCAGTTGAGAGCGTGCGGCGTCGAGCAGCGGGTGGCCGCCGTCGCGCCACGCGCCCCTGCGCGGGACGAGGTGCCGGGACGCATGGAACTCGACGGCGCACAGGCCATCGTCCGATGCGGCCAGCAGCAGGGTGCCGACCGGGCTTTCAACGTGCGTATAGATGATGCTCATCGTGAGGTCTTCGTGGTGAGTGGAGCGCGGGAAGTCCGTGCGGCAGCATCGCGCCAGAAGTGTACGACCGCGTACGCCCGCCACGGACGCCAGGTCTGGGCTCGCAGACGCAGCTCACGTGCGCCGGCGGACGTGCCGTCGCCGTTCTGCAGCGCGCGCCTCAGCGCGAGATCGTCGCCCGGGAACGCGTCGGGATGGCTGAGCGCGCGCAGCGCGATGTACTGCGCCGTCCACGCGCCGATTCCGGTGAGTGCCGTCCAGCGCGCCACGAAGTCGTCGAGCGCGCGCTCGCGCCGGAAGTCCACGCGTCCGTCGACGAGCGCGCGCGCCATCAGCCGGATCGTCTGGGCGCGGCCCCGCGTCAGCCCGATGCCGTCGAGATCGGCGTCGGCCAGCGCGGCCGGCGAGGGAAACAGATGCGCCCAGCCGTGCGCTGCGAGATTATCGGGCAGACTGGCGCCGAAACGTCCGGCCAGGCGTGCTGCGACGGTGCGCGCCGCGGCCACGCTGACCTGCTGGCCGATGACCGCCCGCACGGCCACCTCGAAGCCATCCCAGCCGCCGGGCAGGCGCAGACCGGGCCGACGGCGGACGAGCGGGCGCAGGCCCGGATCGGCGCCCAGGGCGGTCGCGATGGCCGCGGGGTCGGCATCCAGGTCGAACTGCCGTCTGACGTTGTTCACGAGCGTCAACAGGTCCGCGGGCCGGCATCCGTGCAGCTCGAGGCGCAGCGCATGCCGGTCGTCTCCGGAGCGCGACGGCCAGCGGCTCACCCGAAGCCAGCCTGGCGAGTCGGCAGGACCGAACGCGCGGGCATAGCTCGTCGCGTCCACCGCCTCGATGCCCGCCAGCGCACGGGCGCGCAGGAAATCGAGCATCGCCTCGAAATCGTACGGCGGGCGGTATCCCATCCGCAGCGTCAGCACGTCGTCGCGGACGAGACCGGCGGATCGGCGCAGGTCCCGCGGGGCCATGCGATAGGCCTCGCGAAATACGGTGTTGAAGCGGCGCAGGCTGCCGAACCCCGCGGCCAGGGCGACGTCGGTCACCGGCATGGCCGTGTCGGTCAGCAGTTGTTTGGCGAGGAGCAGGCGGCGGGTGCCGTGCACGCCGATGGGCGGCGCGCCGAGACGCTCGACGAACAGCCGCCGCAACTGACGCTCCCCGAGACTGACGCGGCGCGCCAGCGCCGAGAGCGGCTCGTCGGCGAGCAGCCCCTCGTCGATGAGCGCCAGCGCACGGGCCACGATCTCGTCGCCGCGCCGCCAGGCGGCCTCGCCGGGCGCAAGTTCGGGCCGGCAGCGGAGGCACGGACGGAATCCGGCGGCCTCGGCTGCGGCGGCGCTCGGGAAGTACATCACGTTGCGCGGCTTCGGCGCCGGCGCCGGGCAGACGGGCCGGCAGTAGATCCCGGTGCTCGTGACGGCGGTGAAGAACAGGCCGTCGAATCGCGGGTCGCGGCTGAGCCGGGCCTGCTCGCAGATGCGCGGTTCGGGCATCACGGTGGTCACGGGAGCAGCCTACCACCGGTCGAGCCGGCCTACTCGCCGTTTTCGGACACCGATCCGGATTTCCAGCACGAGCTCGGCCTTCCGACTGTTCCAACCGATCATGATATTGACTTTAGATTGGTCGAACCATTCGCCACCTTTCTTCGTGAGCATCCGAAGCACGCCGGGAAGGCTACCTGGTCTGTCGCTGTTCCGATCCACTCGCACTCAGCGAACGGATAACCGCGCTGCCGTGGCAGTGCCTGTGAGGCGCCTGTGCCGCCTGTCCCCGGGCCGAGGCGGGATTGAACCGCCATGCGGCTCGCAACGAGGATTCTGTACTCGCTCGGGGCGCGCGAAGGCTGGGGTGGTGCGGAGCCTCCACGCTAGCCGTGCTTGCACGGCCGGAATCTGTACGAATGTGCTAGATGCTCCATGCAAGCACGGCTGAGGCGCGCACGGCGCGCCTGCGAGCCGGGGTGTGGGGCGGAGCCCCACGTTGATAAGATGGGCGCCGAATCAAGGAGCATCCCATGAGATCTGGCCGCGCCACTCGATTCGTCACCGTTCTGCTCGGACTGCTGCTCATCGGCGCTGGCGCCTATCCCCGCACGGAAGAGGCACAGGGTTCGCGCCAGGCGGCGCTCAGCTCCCCCGAGCAGTTCTTCGGTTTCCGGATGGGGGAGGATCGCAAGCTCGCCAACTGGGACCGGCTGCTCGAGTACTACAGGCTGCTGGCGAAGACGTCAGACAGGCTCAGGTTGGTCGATCTCGGCAGGACGAGCGAAGACCGTCCTTACATCGCTCTCTTCGTGTCGTCGCCTGCCAACCTGGCGAAGCTGGATCGCTACAGACAGCTCAACGCCCGGCTGGCCGACCCGCGCGGTCTCTCCGAGGCCGACGCCCGGAAGATCGTCGCGGAAGCACGCGCCGTCGTCATCCAGTCCTTCGCCCTTCACTCGAGCGAGGTGGCCGCGTCGCAGACCGCGGCGGAATTCGTCTACGACAGCCTGACGCGTAACGACGACGAAGCTCTCCGGATGCTCGACAACGTCATCAGCATCGTCATGCCCTCGATCAATCCGGACGGCACGCAGATGATCGCGGACTGGTACATGAAATACGTGGGCACGCCGCACGAGGCGGCCGGATTGCCCTGGCTGTACCAGAAGTATGCCGGCCACGACAACAACCGCGACGGCTTCGCGCTGAACCTCCCCGAATCGCAGCACCTCGGCAGGCTGATGTACCGCGACTGGATCCCGCAGGCCTACGTCGATCACCACCAGATGGGCAGCGGCAACGCCCGCTTGTATATCCCACCGTATGCCGAGCCGATCCGTCCTGGAGGTGATCCCCTGGTGTGGCGCGAGATGGCCTGGTGGGGGGCGCACATGGGCAACAGGCTCGAGGCGGCCGGGAAGACGGGAGTCATCGGCGCCGCGATTTACTCGGGATGGGGCCACATGGGCTTCCACTGGATCACCCCCTTCCACAACATCGCCGGCATGCTGACCGAGTCGGCAAGCGCGCGTCTGGCCACGCCGATGTTCCTGCATCCCGACCAGCTTCGCGGCGGTCCGCGCGGACTCCCCGAGTACGACGTGCAGACGACGATGCCCAGCCTGTGGCCGGGCGGCTGGTGGCGGGTGCGCGACATCGTCGAGCAGCAGAAGATCGCCGCATGGGCGACCGTCGATCTGGCGGCGAGGAACCGCGAGACCGTGTTGTGGAACATGTACCTCAAAGGCACGCGCCAGACCGAGCGGGGCGCCGCCGGCGCGGTCAAGGCCTACGCGATCGACGCTGCGCAACACGATCCGCTCACGGCGAAGAAGCTCGTGAACATGCTGCTCGACTCGGGCGTCGAGGTGCATGAGTCCAGGGCGCAGTTCTTCGCCGACGGCCGTGTCTACGGCCCGGGCTCCTTCGTCGTCCCGATGGCGCAGCCCAAGCAGGGACTGGTCCGCTGGGTGCTCGGGCGTACGTTCTATCCGGACAATTCATTCACGCGCGACCGCGAAGGCAATCCCATTCGTCCATACGACATGTCGACCGACACGTTCGGTGAGTTCATGGGCGTGCGCGCCGACCCGCTGGGGGAGGCCGTTACGGCAGACGTGGTGAAGCTGACGGCGCAAGTGCCGCTGAAGGGATCGGTTGCCCCGAACGCGCCGGGCGGTTACGTCCTCAGCACGAAGCTGAACGACACCTTCCGCGCGGTGAACGTGCTCCTGGACAGGGGTGTACAGGTGAGGCGTGTGGCCGGAGGTACGGGCTTTACACCCGGCGACTTCGTCGTTGCGGCTGAACCTCCCGCGGCTGCTGTCGCCGCCGACACGGGGGTGGACTTCATGGCGCTCGGAGCGCCGGCTCCACCGAATGCGGCCGAGGTTCGGAAGCCCCGCGTCGCGATGTACCAGCGCTACGGAGGCGGCAACATGGACGAGGGCTGGACGCGCCTGATGTTCGAGCAGTTCAACGTCCCGTTCAGATCGATCATGGACGCCGAGATCAAGGCGGGTGGCCTCGATGCCAAGTACGACGTGATCGTGCTCCCGGCGGATTCGGTTGCCGGCATGACCGGCGAGCGGGCGGCTGGCGGGGCCGGCGGCCGCGGCGGTCGCGGCGGCGGAGGGCGTGGCGGCCAGGACAACACGCCGCCCGAGTATCGCAGCGGCTTCGGCGACGAGGGAGTGAAGGCCCTCGAGGCGTTCGTCGGGAAGGGCGGAACGCTCGTCACGTTCGCGCAGTCCGGCGATCTGCCCATCCAGCGCTTCGGTCTGCCCGTCCGCAACGTCGTCGCCGACCTGCCGTCGAGCGAGTTCTGGGCGCCGGGGTCGACGCTGCGGGTTCGCTTCGACAATCGCCATCCGGTTGCGTACGGCATGCCGGGAGAAGGCCTGGCCCTCTTCATGGCGGGCAGCCAGGTGTACGAGGTGACCTCCACCGATCGCAGCCAGGACGTCGAGGTCATCGCGACGTATGTCGAACGGGACATCCTGCAGAGCGGCTGGCTTCTGGGCGAGCACGTGATCGCGAAGAAGGCCGCCGCCGTGTTGGTGAGGCACGGCGACGGCGCGGTCGTGCTCATCGGCTTCCGGCCGCAGCATCGTTACCAGACACACGGCACCTTCAAGCTGGTGTTCAACGCGCTGCTCTACCGTCCGTCCGCGCGGACGGAGAGGACCACCAGTCAGCTCTCACCGGGGGACTTCGTCCCCCGGACCCCCTTGCACGCTCGGCTCGCGTGGCTCGCCTCGCTGCGCTCGCTCGCCGCTGCCTGCGATTTGTTCACACGCTCTCAGCTCTGGTGAGGCCGGTTCGGCACGGAGGTTCCGGCCGGTCGCGAGCGCCCTGGGCGTTGGGGATTCGTTATTTCAGCATCGGGCCGGTCGCGGTCCGTCGATCGGGTTACACTCTCGCGCATGAATCGAATGCCTTCGAAGTACAGGAGTCTCCGCTGTCGCGTGATCGTGGCCGCGATGGCTGTCTGCCTCACCGCCGGCTGCGCCACGACGTCCGAGCCGCCGCCGTCGCCCGACGTCTGGGCGACCGTCGACGGCAGGGACATTCACCGAAGCGACGTCGAGAAGGCGTACAGACGGGTGGCGCAAGCCTCACCGGCACTGTCCGAAGAAGAGGCGCTGGCGGGCAAGCTGAGTCTGCTCAACGAGCTGATCCTCCAGGACATCCTCGTCGCGCGTGCCGGGGCGCTCGGCATCGACGTGTCGGAAACGGAGCTCGACGCCGCCTTCAACGACCGCAAGAAGAACATGACCGACGATGCCTTTCAGAAGGAGCTGCAGCAGCGGGGCCTGTCGGTGGACGACATGAAGGCAGGGCTGCGTCGGGAACTCCTTGCCGACAAGCTGATCGAGCGCGAGGTGATATCGAAGGTCAGCGTGAGCGACCAGGAGGTCGCGGACTTCTACAACGCGAATCGCGCGCAGTTCCACCTGGCGGAAACGGCGTACAGGCTCGCGCAGATCGTGGTCACGCCGGTGCGCGAGCAGCAGGTGAACAACAGGCAGAAGAGCGATGCCGCCACGCCTGCAGCGGCCGAGCGGAAGGTTCGCCAGCTGATGGAACGGCTCCGCAGCGGCACGTCCTTCAGGGAACTGGCCATGGACTACTCGGAGGATCCGGAGACGGCGCCTCGCGGCGGCGATCTGGGCTTCGTGCCGCTGTCCTCGCTGAAGCAGGTGGCGCCGGTTCTTCGCGACGCGGTGCTGAAGACGGAACCGGGCTCGGTGAGCCAGGTGAGCGTCGGCGGTGCTCACACGCTGGTGCTCGTGGTCTCCCGCGAGGAGGCCGGCCAGCGCGAACTCGGCGAGCCGGCCGTGCGGGAGGGCATCGTCGGCACGCTCCGAGACCGCCGCCAACAGCTGCTGCGTGCCGCCTACCTGACGACCGTCCGCAACGACGCGCGGGTGGTGAATCACCTGGCGCGGCAGATCGTCGCGGAGCCGGCGAGGAATCCGACGCTGACGCCTGCCGCACCGGAGAAGCAGTAGCGGCGTGCGCATGAAGAAGCGCGCACCCCGCCGTCTCTGGCTGCTCATCCGCCGGATCTGGATCACAATTGGTCTGCTGGCGACCGCCGTGTTCGTCGGCTGGTCGCTCTGGGCGTATCGTCCGACATCAGGCGCGCTGGAAGCGCTTCGGACCGACGATCGCGTCGCCGTGATCCGCGGCCAGGGCTTCTGGCGTTTCGAGCCCCAGCCGCATCCGGACGCGGTCGGGCTCGCGTTCTTCGCCGGCGCGCTGGTGGACCCGCGGGCCTATGCGCCGCTCGCGCGGGTGATCGCCGAGGGGGGCCATCCGGTGCTCCTCGTCGAGCTGCCGCGACGGGGCGCGTTCGGCGGCGCGAATGGCCCCGAGGTCGGCGCCCGGGCGCACCGGGCGATGCTCACGCTGCCCGCGGTGCGCCAGTGGGTGGTCGCCGGCCACTCGCTCGGCGGCGCGATCGCCGCGAGGCTCGTCTTCGAGCAGCCGACCGGATTTGCCGGTCTCGTGCTCGTGGGCACGTCCCATCCGCGCGACTTCAGCCTGGCGCGGCTCCCGGTTCCAGTCACGCAGATCTACGGCACGCGCGACACGATCGCGGACGTGGACAAGCTCGAAGCCAACCGCCACAATCTGCCGGCCTCTACGCGGCGCGTTCCGATCGACGGCGGCAATCACTCCCAGTTCGGGTACTACGGTTTCCAGCCCGGCGACTGGCCGGCCACGATTTCCCGGGAGCAGCAGCAGCGTGCCACGGTGCAGGCGATCGTCGAGGCGATGCGGGCGGCGGCGGTCCGATGACGGGGGTTCGGGCACGATGGCTCGGTCACTGAGGTTCAGGGCGAGAGTTCGATGAATGAGCTCCGGACGGACCCGCTGTTCATCACCGCCATCCTCCTGCTCCTCATCGCCGTCTCCGAGTGGCTGTCGCGGCGTGGCGGGTTCCGCCACTTCGGATCGGCGCTGCTGGTCATCATGCTCGGCGCCGTCGCGGCGAACCTCGGCGTGATTCCCGCGGGGTCGACGGCCGAGGCGCCCGTCGCGGTCTACGACGCGATCTTCACCTACGTGGCGCCGATCGCGATCTTCTGGCTGCTGCTGTGCGTGAACGTGCGGGACGTGCTGAAGGCGGGACTGCCGCTCGTGGCGCTGTTCCTCGCCGGATCGGCGGCCACGGTTGCCGGCACGGTCCTGGGCATGCGGGTCGTGGGCGGCGAGGCCTCGATCGGTCCGTTGTACCAGGCGATCGCCGGCATGTTCGCCGGCACCTACACCGGCGGCAGCGTGAACTTCAACGCCGTGGCGCTCCACTACGGGGTCGTCCGCGACGGCGTCCTGTACAGCGGCTCGATCGTCGTCGACAACATCGTCACGACGGTCTGGTTCGTCGCGACGCTGGCGGTTCCGCGCGCCGCGCTCCTGCTGCGCTCGCGCGGCTCGAGGAGCGTGCGGATGCCGGCCGCGGCGATCGTGGACCTCGATGCCGAGCGCGAGACGCTCGACCCGCGCGGCTCGTCGCTGGTGCTCGCCCTCGGCATCGGCGCACTGTGGTTCTCGGAGCTGACAGCCCGCCTGCTCGCGGCGCGAGGTCTGAACGTGCCGTCGATACTCCTCATCACGGGTCTCGCCCTGGCGCTCGCGCAGTTCCGTTCCGTCAGCCGGCTGCCCGGCGCCCGCGTGCTCGGCATGTGCGGCGTCTATCTCTTCCTGACCGTCATCGGCGCGTTCTGCGACGTGCAGGCGCTCGGACGGCTCGGCACGCTCGGCATCGCGCTGCTCGTGTTTGCCTCGATCACGGTGCTGACGCACGGCGCGATCCTGTTTGGCGTCGCCTGGCTGTTCGGTATGGACATCGATGGCGCCGCGGTCGCCTCGCAGGCCAACGTCGGCGGCGGCGCGACCGCACTGGCGCTCGCCAAGAGCCTCGGCCGCGAAGATCTGCTGCTGCCGGGCGTCCTGCTCGGCTCGCTCGGGTACGCGATTGGCACGTTCCTCGGCTTTCTGGCCGCGAGTCTGACGTGAGTAAGAGGCTCCGTCACGGTGTTCCGTGACGGAACACGAATAATCCAGCGTCGGAAGTGTAGTAGTCAGCAGAAGGGCCGGAGGGCAGCATGATCGCGAGGCGGGTGGCCGGGTTCGTCGTGTTCATCGTCGGCCTGGCGGTATTGAGCACGAAGATGTGCGCGGGATCGGCTCTGGCAGGGCAGGAGCCGCGGGCGCTCGGCGGCGCCTGGCGCGGGCGAATCGGCGTCGCCGGCGTCACGCTCGAGATCACGGTCGTGTTCACCGAATCCGCTGGAGCTGCCTCCGGGACCATCGACATTCCTCAGCAGGGGGCCCGAGGGCTCGCGCTGAGAAACGTCCGGCACGAGGGGAACAAGGTTCATTTCGAGCTCCCGGCCGGACCGAGCGTCGCCATCTTCGACGGGGCTCTGGAAGATGGACGCATCAGCGGGACGTTCACCCAGGGCCCGGCGGTCGGGTCTTTCACGCTGGCTCCCGGTGCGGCTCCTGAGCCGCCCGCTCCGCGCGAGGCCGTACCGTACCGCGAAGAGGAAATCACCTTTGCGAACGGCGCCGTCTCGCTGGCCGGTACGCTCACGATGCCGCAGGGCACCGGTCCCTTTTCGGCGGTTGCGCTGCTGACCGGAAGCGGCCCGCAGAACCGCGACGAGGAGCTGTTCGGGTTCAAGCCGTTCCGCGAGATCGCCGATTACTTCACGCGACGCGGCATCGCCGTCCTGCGATGGGACGACCGCGGCATCGGTGGATCGACCGGAGGAGGGCCGGACGTCACCACGGCGGACTTCGCGACGGACGCGCTCGCCGCGGTCGAGTGGCTCCGCGCCAGGCCCGGGATCCGGCGCGATCGGATCGGGCTGCTCGGGCACAGCGAGGGGGGGCTGGCCGCGCTCATCGCGGCCGCGGAATCGCCCGACATCGCATTCATCGTCATGCTCGCAGGCCCTGCGCTCAAGGGCGAGACGATCCTGCGCTCGCAGGCCGAGGCGATTGCCAGGGCCGGCGGCGCCAGCGAGGAGACAGTTGCGGCTTTGAGCGCGCAGCAGGATCTCCTGTTCCGTGCCGTTCGCACCGGCGAAGGCTGGGATGAGGTGATCGCTCGTGCAAGAGCCGCTGCCTCTCTGAAGGGCGGGCCGGGCTCCGGTGGCAAGCCGAATCCGGCGCTCGAGACGGTCATCCAGGCACAGATCCGCATGGCGAAGAGCGGCTGGTACCGCTTCTATCTCGACTTCGATCCCGCCTCTCCGCTGCAGAGGACGAGCTGCCCCATCCTCGCGGTGTTCGGCGAACTGGATACGCAGGTGCCGGCGGCCGCCAATGCCGCGGCGCTCGAGTCGATTGCGTCACGCACCGGCCGGACGAACGTGACGACGAAGGTGTACCCTGGCGCGAATCATCTGTTCATCCCGGCGCGCACCGGGGCACCGTCCGAGTACGCCGCGCTCGAAAAGAAGTTCGTGGACGGCCTGCTCGACGACCTGTCGCGCTGGATCGAAGCCAGGGTGAAGTAGCCGGACGCCGGCATGGAGACCGACTCGTCGCTCGTCGCGCGCGCCAGGGCGGGGGATGCCGAGGCGTTCGGCCTCCTGACGGAGCGCTACATGCGCAGGGCCTACGCCCAGGCGCTCGGTCTGGTCGGCTCGCGTGAAGACGCGCTCGATCTCTCGCAGGAGGCGTTCGCCCGCGCGTTCCGGGCCCGGCGCTCGCTCGATCCCGACCGGCCGTTCTATGCATGGCTCTATCAGATCCTCCGGCGCCTGTGCTTCAACTTCCTTCGTGACGCGAAGGTGCGCGCCCGCGTGGTCGATCAGGGCGCCTCGGCGTGGCTCGACGAGGCGCCCGCCACAGCGCCGGCGTCGGATCCGGCTGCCGCGCTCGAGCGCAGCGAGGCGCGGCGGAGGGTCGCTGCCGCCATCGAGCAGCTGCCGGCCCGCGAGCGCGAGGTGCTGGTGCTGAAGGAGTTCGAGGAGTTGAAGTACCGCGAGATCGCGGCGCTCGTCGGCGTTCCGGTCGGCACGGTCATGTCGCGGCTCTATTCCGCCCGGCGCCGGCTGGCCGAAGCGCTGGAGGACCATCGGTGAACGACTACGAACGTCTGAACCGGGAGCGCGCGAACGCGCTGATGATGGCGGTGCTCGACGACGAGTGCACCGCCGAGGAACGCAAGGAGCTGGACGCGCTCGTCGCGGCCCGGCCGGAGATCGCCGCCGAATGGGCTCGCCTGAAGCGCGTGAGGGAGGTGACAGCAACGATGGGCCTGAGAAAACCACCGGAGGAGATCTGGGACCGCTACCGCGTGTCGGTCCTCCATCGCGCGGAGCGCAGCATCGGCTGGCTGCTCGTCACGCTGGGTGGGGCCGTGCTCATGGGATGGGCGCTCTGGCGCTGGATCGAGGCGCTCGTGGCCGACGGCGACACGCCGCTCGCGATCAAGGGCGCCATCCTGGCCGTTGTCGTCGGACTGATCCTCCTGCTGCTGTCGGTCGCGCGCGAGCGCTGGTTCCTTCACCGCCGCGATCCGTACTCGAGGGAGGTGACGCGATGATGATCACCCCTTCGCCTGGCATCTCCGGTCACCGCATCGTCCGGACCATGGGCCTCGTCTACGGCAGCACGATCCGCGCGAGACACATCGGCAAGGACATCCTGGCCGTGCTCAAGAACATCGTGGGCGGCGAAATCCAGGAATACACGAAGCTCATGGGAGAGGCGCGCGAGCAGTCGATCGATCGCATGATCGCCTCGGCGGCCGAGCGCGGCGCCAACGCGGTGGTCAACGTCCGCTTCGCCACGTCCTACATCATGAGCAACGCTTCGGAGATCCTCGTGTTCGGCGATGCGGTGTTCATCGAGAAGGACGGCGGTTGAGGGGGGAACAACTCCCAACTTCCAATCCCCAACTCCCAAGATTTCCAGAGGAGCGACCGTGAGTGCCTTGGGAGTTGGGAGTTGGGGATTGGAGGTTGACCCGGCGGTTTTGACTTATCCTGATCCGCGTGCCCGCTCCGCAGGTCTTCCTCCTCTCTCCCGCCAACTGCGGCGGGCGTCGCGCGGCGATCGTCCTCTCCGACAGGGCCGATTTCGATCTCGCGGTTCGACTGCGCGCCGAGGCCGGCGCGCCGATCGGGGACGTCTTCAGCTTCCTCAGCGGGCTGTACTTCCGCGGCAAGCTGGCCTACGCGCGGGCGTTCGCGCGTCCTCCCGAACCGGATTCGGCCGTTGCCGGCTCCGGCGTTCTCGTCATCACTCCCAACGCCGGCCTTCGCGCCGCCGAGACGCCGGTGACGCTCCAGGCGATCCGGACGTTCGCCACGGTGAACGTGTCCGCCGACAACCCGAAGTACCGCCGGCCGCTCGAGCAGAGCGCGCGCGCGCTGGCCAGGGACGTCGGCCCAGGCTGCCGGGTGATCCTGCTGGGCAGCATCGCCTCGTCGAAGTATGTCGAGATCCTGCAGAACGTCTTCGCGCAGCGCCTCCTGTTTCCCGCCGAGTTCGTCGGCCGCGGCGACATGAGCCGCGGCGGCCTCATGCTCCGGGCAGTTGCCGCCGGGCAGGAGCTTCGCTACATCCCCGTGGCCGGCGCGGTCCGGCACGGCCAGCGGCCAGCCAGGCTGGAGCCGGTCGGGCGTCTAAGGAACCTGGCGACGTCAAGGGATAAGGGATAGAGCACAAGGGACAAGGACGGGACAGGGAGTTGCGCCTGTCCCGCCGACCTGTTACCTTCTCGCCTGTCACCAGGGATCAGGATCAGCCCGTCATGCGGTGCGAAACGAGAACCGTGTCTCTTGTTTCCGGCGGCCGCATGAACGGCTGCGCTCGCCGTCAGGCGCGATGGGGGTCCGGCGGCCGCCTTCGCGCCGCAGGCGCTTCGGCGAGCCTCGCCGAAGCTTCAGCGCAGGCGGGGGCGAAGCCCCCAGGCAGGCGCGCACGGCGCGCCTGGCGAGGGAGCGGCGCGGGGCGCAGGGGTCCCCGCAAGCGACCGAGCCGGGGTCCGGGGCAGAGCCCCGTCAAAGAAGGAGGAGGTCATGTCCGCACACGCCGCGTCCGTGCGCCCTGTGCGCCTGCTGCTGTACGCCGGCGCCATCGCGCTCGTCATCGTCCCCGTCCCCACGCTCCGCGCGCAGAATCCGGCGCCGGGCGTCGTCACGAACGGTGCCCCGAGAGCCGCGGCGGTTCCCGTCGAGCCGAACTACGAGCTGGCGGCGCAGTGGACGTCCCAGAAGGTATCGAAGCTGGTCTTCGATACGACGGTCAACCCGCGATGGCTCGATACCGGCGATCGGTTCTGGTACGCCTACCAGACGCGGGAGGGGAGGCTCTTCTCCATAGTGGATCCGGTGAAGAAGGTGAAGTCGCCGCTGTTCGACCACGCGAAGGTGGCCGCCGCGCTCACCTCCATCACGCGCATTCCGTACGATGCGCAGCACCTGCCGTTCTCGAGCGTCCGGTTTGTGAAGGACGACACCGCGTTCCAGTTCGAGTTCCAGGTGCCGGCCGACGCGGACATCGCGACGACGAAGCCGCGCGTGACGACGACCGACCAGCAGGCCGCCAAGGGAGGTGGTGGCGGGCCGGGAGAGGCCCTGTTCGACGAGGACGATCAGCAGCAGAACCAGCAGCAGGTCCAGGGCCAGCGGGGGCAGGGCCGCGGCGGCCAGGGACGCGGGGGGCAGGGGCCGGCGCGCCGGCGCAACAGGACGCTCACGTTCGAGTACGACATGGCGACGGCGCGCGTGACGCTGCTCGAGGACTTCCAGCAGGAGCCGCGTCCGCTGCGGTGGGCGTCGCTCTCGCCCGACGGCCGGACGGTCATCTTCGCGCGCAACCACAACCTCTACATGATGGACGCCGAGAACTACGAGAAGGCGCGGAAGAACCCCAACGACACCTCCATCGTGGAGACGCAGCTCACTACCGACGGCGAGAAGTACTACAGCTTCGCACGCGCCGGCGGCGGTACGCGCGAGCAGGACCAGCAGCAGCAACAGCAGCAGGACCAGGATCAGGACCAGGAGCAGGAGCAGACCGAGGAGGGAGACGCCGAGAACGTGCGGGCCGCGGCGGTCAACGTGATCTGGTCGCGCGACTCCAGCCGGTTCGCGCTCGTACGTCGCGACGTGAGGAAGGTCAAGGACCTCTGGGTCATCAACGCGCTGGCCAACCCGAGGCCGACCCTCGAGAGCTACCGCTATGCCATGCCCGGCGAGGAGCACGTCCCGCAGTCGGAGATCTTCGTTTTCGACGTCGCGCAGAAGTCTCGGGTGAAGGTCAAGGCCGATCGGTTCAAGGATCAGAGCGTTTCGATTGCCACGAAGCCGCAGCGGCCCGGAACCGGCGGAGGACGCGGGGGCGGCGGGCGCGGCGGCGGTCCGCAGGCGCGCCCCGTGCCGGCCGAGTGGCTCAGCGACTCTCCTGACAAGGTGTACTTCACGCGTCTCAGCCGGGACATGCACCGGCTCGACGTCGTCCTCGCCGATGCGTCGACGGGCGACGTGAAGGGGCTCATCGAGGAACGCCTGAACACCTATATCGAGACGAAGCCGCTGCGCCTCGCGGGCGGCGGCAGCGAGCTGATCTTCTGGTCCGAGCGCGACGGGTGGGGCCACTTCTATCTCTACGACGCGAACACCGGCGCGCTGAAGAACCGGATCACCGAGGGCGAGTTCGTGACGACGAGCATCGAGAGCGTCGACGAGAAGGCGCGGGCCCTCTACTTCAGCGCCGCCGGCCGCGAGAAGGGGGAGGACCCCTACTACACGCACCTGTATCGGGTCGGCCTCGACGGCACGGGCATCAAGCTGCTGAACCCGGGCAACACGTCGCACTCGGTGTCGGTCTCGGAATCGACCCGCTATTTCGTCAGCAACTCGTCGCGGGTGGACGCGGCGCCGGAATCGCTCCTCTACGACACGCTCGGCAACGTCGTCACGAAGCTCGAGACGCCCGATCTCTCGGCGCTCGAAGAGCACGGCTTCCGCTATCCCGAGCCGTTCACGGTGAAGGCAGACGATGGGATCACGGATCTCTACGGGGTGATGTACAAGCCGTTCGACTTCGATCCCGCGCGGAAGTACCCGATCGTCGCCTTCGTGTACCCCGGGCCGCAGACCGAGAGCGTCACCAAGACGTTCAACCCGCGGAGCAACAACGTCTCGCTCGCGCAGTTCGGCTTCATCGTGATCGAGGTCGGGAACCGTGGCGGCCATCCGACCCGGTCGAAGTGGTACCACAACTACGGCTACGGCAACTTGCGCGACTACGGCCTGGCCGACAAGAAGGCGGCCATCGAACAGCTCGCCAAGCGCCATCCGTTCATCGACATCACGCGCGTCGGCATCTACGGGCACTCGGGCGGCGGCTTCATGTCGACGGCCGCGATGCTCGTCTACCCGGACTTCTTCAAGGTGGCGGTCTCCTCCGCGGGCAACCACGAGAACAACATCTACAACCACACCTGGAGCGAGAAGCACCACGGGATCAAGGAAATCGAGAAAGACGGCGAGATCACCTTCGAGTACGACATCGAGAAGAACTCGGAGCTGGCGAAGAACCTCAAGGGCCGCCTGCTGCTCATCCACGGCGACATCGACAACAACGTGCACCCGGCGAACACGCTCCGCGTGGCGGACGCGCTGATCAAGGCCAACAAGCGGTTCGACATGTTCATCGTTCCCGGCAAGCGCCACGGGTTCGGCGACGCGTCGGCCTACATCAACTGGCTGCGGGGCGACTACTTCGCGCGCCACCTGCTCGGCAAGGCTGCCGACAGCGTTGACATCCTCGAGCTGAACCGCGAGACGGAGCAGGGAGGGGAGAGGGGGAGAAGATAGCAACAGTCGACCATCGACTGAGGACTGTGACTGCGCCCGCAGCATCACATACAGCGGGTGATGCCCGAGACGGCTTCCCGACCACCAGAAGCGGAAGGAGATGCGCGGACGCCGGGCGCGCGCAGCGTTGTATTTGTCTTCGATGACCTGTCGTTCAAACCGCTGCCGCCCAGGGCTGTGCGGCGGATTCCCGCTGGCGACTGTGACTGACTGGCGACTATGACTGACGACTGC
>DATIEW010000482.1:0-2820 GCA_035455585.1 Vicinamibacterales bacterium
CACGGCCGCGGAATCGCGATCTCAAGCCCGAGAACACGTTCATCAGGTCGGATGGAGCGGTGAAAATCCTCGACTTCGGCCTGGCCAGGCTCCAATCGGCGCTCGACCACCGCCCGTCGGAGGATCGCCACACGATGACCGGCGTCATCGCGGGTACGGCCGGCTACATGGCGCCCGAGCAGATCAAGGGTGAGACGATCGATGCGCGCGCCGACCTGTTCGCTCTCGGCGTGATGATGTACGAGATGCTCGCAGGGCAGCATCCCTTCCGGCGAGCCAGCACGTTCGAGACGCTGCACGCCGTCATCACGATCGATCCGCCCGATGTATCGGCGCTGAACGGAACCGTTCCGGCGCGGATCGCGTCTGTCGTCATGCGCCTGCTGAACAAGGCGCCGGACGCGCGTTTCCATTCCGCAGCGGACCTTGGCTGGACTCTGCAGCAGATGGCGCGCGATCCCGCGGCCGGAGGGTCAGGCCCTTCGCCACACCGCGAGCCTGCCTCCTGGTGGCGGTCGCGGCCTCTTGCGTGGGCCGGCGCGTCCGCACTTGCTGTAGCACTGCTGGCGGCGGCCTGGGGCGGCCGGCCGGACGCACCCGCGCAGGCGCCGCGGCTCGCACAGTTCACCTGGGCACTGCCGCCCGAAACCAGTCTCGCGTCGGCGCCGGCCGTGTCCCCCGACAGCCGGCACATCGCCTACGCCGCCACGGACCCGTCGGGCACGCGTCTGTTCGTTCGCGCGCTCGGTTCGCGCGATCCGTCCGCCGTTCCCGGCACCGAAGGAGCCGGCCTGCCCTTCTGGTCGCCGGACGGACGATCGCTCGCCTTCTTCGCCCGCGGCATCCTGAAGAAGCTCACCTGGCCGGGCGGCGCGCCGACACCGTTCGCCGAGGCGCCGTTTCCGCTCGGCGGCTCGTGGAGCCGGTCCGGCGTCGTCATTTTCGGGCCCGACGTGATTCTCTCCGGGCTTCGCCGTGTTCCCTCCGCGGGCGGTCGGATCGAACCGGCCACGCTCCTCGACGTCGCCCGCGGCGACAACTCGCACAGCTGGCCCTTTTTCCTTCCCGACGGGAATCACTTCCTCTACTTCATCCGCTCGACCGACGACACGAGGCGGGGTGTGTACGTGGGCCGCGTCGACCGACCCGAGGCCCACACCGTGGCGCCTCTCTGGCGCACCGACTCCAACGCCGTCTACGTGGAACGCTCGGAGACCACGGGTGATCTGCTGGCGGTCGTGAACGGGCGGATCGAGGTGCGCCAGTTCGATGCCGCGCGTCTGACGATGGCCACCGACGGCCGCACGATCGATCTGGCCGCCGGGGAGACGATGGTCAACCAGCCGGCGATGCTGAGCGCGTCGAGCGACGTCCTCGCTGTGTCGGCCGCGACCGTGCCGTATGGCAATCGCCTCGAGATCGTCGATCGACAGGGGCAGCGTCTCCGTCTCTGGGACGAGGCCGAGGCACAGAACTGGCCGCGTGTCTCGCCGGATGGGCGCCGGCTGGCGCGCCAGCGCGTGGACAAGCTTCGGAACAATCCGGACATCTGGGTCGAGGATCTGGAACGCGGCACCGCCGTGCGCATCACGACGGCCGTCGAACCCGATATCCAGCCCGTGTGGTCGCCGGACGGATTGCACGTGGCATACGTCTCGGGCAATCTGCCCCGGCGGACGGGCAAACGAGTGCTCAGCGTGGCGGCTGCCGACGGCACCGGCGTTCTTCGAACGTTCCCGTGCCCGGGTGAATACTGCGAACCGACGGACTGGAGCTCCGACGGCCTCATCGTCAACGTGTCGGACGCGAGGACGGAGGACGTCTGGCTCGTGCCCGCCGCGGGGACTGGCGGCGGGCGGCCGATCCTCGCCGAAGCGTTTCCGGAGCGCGACGCGCGAATCGCGCCGAACGGCCGGTGGATTGCCTACGTCTCCGAGGAATCCGGTCGTCCCGAGGTATCCGCTCGCAGCCTGGCCGGCCCACCCGCGCGCATCGTCGTGTCCGCGCAGGGAGGCGCTCAGCCCGTCTGGCGCCGCGATGGGTCCGAGCTGTTCTTCGTCGATCCGCAAGGGCGTTTGAACGGGGTGCCGGTGAAATGGACAGGCGCCGGTTCGCCGGCGTTCGGGCCGGTGTCGTCGCTGCCGGTGCCCCGCGTCGGATTCGGCCACTGGGGCACGCAGTACGACGTGTCGCCAGACGGTAGCCGCGTCTATCTCCTGCGTCGCAACGACGATCCGCCGCCCCGCGAGATTCATGTGGTGCTGGGCTGGCGCGCACTTCTGCAGTAGGCGGGATGCGTCGCAGGCCGGCGCTACCTGCGCCGTCTTTGCGCCGGCGGAGGTCTGAGCAGAAGGGAGGCACGTCTTCTTGTCAAGACCTTCGTGGATGGGCATGTTCGGCCCATAATCGAGGGAGAGGAGTCTTCACTGCGCTCGAGCGTGGAAGAGCTGAATCGAGAAGGTGCCCCATGGTTCAACAGCGATTCACACTCGTGTGGGACCGTCCGGTCTCCCCCGACGCATCAACGCACGTCAGCCTCTTCGACGGCGGCACGCATCCGCTGCACATCGTGGCCTCCGGCCATGGCGCGGACGAGCCGGGTGCGCTCAGGGACCTGTCGGTGACGCTCAAAGAAAGGCATGAATCGGCCGAGGCGATCGCGTACGTCTCCGAGGAGTACGCGGCGCTCACCGGAAACCCGCGCTGATGATGCCGACCGACGGTCAGGACGTGATTTCATCGATTGTTCTTCAGACGCGTGGAGGGAACCCGAGGGGAAGGGCGGTATCTGCTTCGGGTGCGATCCGACCGCGCGGCGCG
>DATIEW010000483.1:0-10864 GCA_035455585.1 Vicinamibacterales bacterium
CCCGCCGGCAAGGCGCGACGACCGAGAATACCGGGAGTATTTGAGGAAGGAGCAACGCAGCCGGCGGGGATGCATCGCCGGCCGAATGCAGCTGGCGTTTCACCACGGGCTGCCAGGCCCACCCTGGTCGCCTCGTCACGATCGGACCTCGGACCTTCCACCCGCACGCGCACCGGCTGCGCCCCTGTCACGCGCTCGATCACCTGCGCCACGGCCGGCTCCATAGGCCGCAGGAAGAGGCCCGGGAGCACGCCCATCAGCACGGCAATCGCGACCGTCGGCACGACCATCGCCCACTCGTGCGGCGTCAGATCGGGCAGCGCGCGATTCTTGTCGTTCGTCATCGGCCCGTAGTTCACGCGCTGGAACATCCAGAGCATGTAGACGGCCGAGAGGATCACCCCCGTCGCCGCGAACACGGTTAGCCTGGCGTCCCACTGGAACGCGCCGATGAGGATCAGGAACTCTCCGACGAAGCCGTTCATGCCGGGAAGCGCGATCGACGACAGCGTGACGAGCAGGAACGCCGCCACGAGCCGGGGCGCGACCGCCTTGAGCCCGCCGAACTCCGAGATGAGGCGCGTGTGCCGCCGGTCCGACAGCATGCCGACGATCATGAACAGCCCGCCGGTGCTGACCCCGTGGTTCAGCATCTGGTACACGGAGCCCTGAACCCCCTGGACGTTCATCGCGCAGAGCCCCAGCACGACGAAGCCGAGATGGCTGACGCTCGAATAGGCGACCAGCTTCTTCAGGTCGGGCTGCACCATCGCGACGAGGGCGCCGTAGATGATCCCGACGACCGCGAGCACCGCGATGGACGGGGCGAAGGCCAGGGCGGCGTCCGGAAAGAGCGGAAACGCGAAGCGCAGGAGGCCGTACGTGCCCATCTTCAGCAGCACGCCAGCCAGGATCACGGATCCGGCAGTGGGCGCTTCGACGTGCGCATCGGGAAGCCAGGTGTGGAACGGGAACACCGGCACCTTGATCAGGAACGCGACCGTGAAGGCCAGGAAGAACCAGGTCTCCATCCGCTGCGAGAGTGGCAGGCCGTAGAGGTCGAACAGGTTGAAGCTCGGCACGCCGGTCGCCTCGGCGTGGACCCAGGCCAGCCCGAGGATCGCGACGAGCATCAGCACGCTGCCCGCCATCGTGAAGAGGATGAACTTGACCGCGGCGTACACGCGGCGCTCGTATCCCCAGACGCCGATGAGGAAGTACATCGGGACGAGCATTGCGTCCCAGAAGACGTAGAACAGGAACAGGTCGATCGACACGAACACGCCGAGCATGGCGGTCTCGAGCGCCAGCATGAAGAACGAGAACGCCTTCACGTTTCGGTGCACCGACTGCCAGGACGAGAGGAGCGCGAGCGGCGTCAGGAATCCCGTGAGGACGATCAGGAAGAGGCTGATGCCGTCAACGCCGATGTAGTACTGGATGCCGAAGGCGGGGATCCAGTCCAGGCGCTCCTCGAACTGATACGCCGCGCTCGACGGGTCGAAGCGCCACCAGAGGAGCAGCGTCGCGGCAAACGTCAGCACCGAGGCGGCGAGCGCCGTGTAGCGCACGATCCGCTGGCGTTCCGGCCGGTCGCCGCGCCCGCCTGCCAGCAGAACGACCAGCGCACCGGCAAGCGGCAGGAAGACTATCGCTGAAAGCACATCAGCTCCACAGATACCATCCCAGGATCATCACCGCGCCGAGGAAGAGAGAGGCTGCATACGTGCGGATGGAACCGGTCTGCAGCCGGCGCAGCGCGCCGCTCGCGGCGCCGACCGCGAGCCCCACGCCGTTGACGGCGCCGTCGACTACTCCGACATCCACCCCGCGCCACAGCGCCACGGTCGACACCCGCTTGATCGGCTGCACGATGACGGCGTCGTAGATCTCGTCGACGTAGTACTTGTTCAGCAGCAGGCGGTAGACGCCGCTGAACCGCACCGACAGGTCGGTCGCGAGATCGCGCCGGCGCAGCCAGAAGAACGCCGCGATGCCGATGCCGGCGACGGCGATCCCGCTCGAGATCGCCATCAGCATCAACTCGGTGGCCGCCTCGTCGCCGTGCGCCCCGGCCTCCGGCGCGGCGGCCGGTCCAACGGGCGCCGCTTCTCCATGCGCGCCAACCTCGAAGCTGGGATGCAGGAACCGCTCGATGCGATTCTCGCCGCCGAGCGCGTGTGGAACGCCCACGTACCCCGCCACGATCGACCCGATGGCGAGCACGACGAGCGCGATGGCCATCGACGGCGGCGCGTCGTGCGGCGCGTGCGCGTGGTGGCCGCCAGGGCCCCCCGGCGCCCGGTCCCCGGGGTGGCCTGCCAGGTCCGTCGCGCCAGCGGCCGGCTCGTCTTCACCGGACCGCCCGCCTGCATGCCGGCGCTCGCCATGGAACGCCAGGTACACCAGGCGGAACATGTAGATCGCGGTGAGCAGCGACGTCACGATGCCGATGGACCAGAGCACCGGATGGCCGTGTGCACCGGTGACCGCAGTCCCGGCGAACGTGCGATAGAGGATTTCGTCCTTGCTGAAGAACCCGGCCAGACCCGGAAAGCCGGCAATCGCGAGCGCGCCGATGAGGAACGTCCAATAGGTGACCGGCAGGTATCGCTTGAGGCCGCCCATGTTGCGCAGATCCTGCTCGCCTGCCAGCGCGTGGATGACCGCGCCCGAGCCGAGGAACAGCAGCGCCTTGAAGAACGCGTGGGTGTAGAGGTGGAAGATGCCCGCGGCATAGGCGCCGACGCCCATGGCCAGGAACATGTACCCGAGCTGCGAGACCGTCGAATAGGCGAGCACCCGCTTGATGTCGTTCTGCGCGAGGCCGATCGACCCCGCCATCAGCGCCGTCGCGACGCCGACGCCGGCGACGACGGCGAGCGTGTACGGCGCCTGCGAGAAGAGGACCGCGTTGCGCGCGATCATGTACACCCCCGCGGTCACCATCGTCGCGGCGTGAATCAGCGCGGAGACCGGCGTCGGGCCCTCCATGGCGTCGGGCAGCCAGACGTGCAGGGGGATCTGGGCGGACTTGCCCGTCGCGCCGACGAACAGGAGCAGCGTGGCGATGGTCATCACGCCGAGGGTCGTCGTCTCGCGCGCGCGGCCGGCGGCGTGTGCGGCGACCTCCTGGAAATCGAGCGTGCCGAAGGTCGCAAACACGAGGAGCATTCCGAGGATGAAGCCGAAGTCGCCGACGCGGTTCACGACGAACGCCTTCTTGCCGGCGTCGGCCGCCGACGGCTTCCGGAACCAGAAGCCGATGAGGAGATACGAGCAGAGCCCGACGCCCTCCCACCCGACGAAGAGGACCGGGAAGCTGGCGCCCAGCACGAGCACGAGCATGAACGAGGCGAACAGGTTGAGATACGAGAAGTAGCGCGCGTATTCGCTGTCGGACTCCTCCTGCATATAGCCGATCGAGTAGACGTGGATCAGCGAACCGATGCCGGTGACGACGAGTATCATCAGCGCGGCCAGCGGGTCGAGATACAGGCGGAAGGGCACCTGGAGATCGCCCGAGGGCATCCACACGAAGACGGTCTCGGACACCACCCGCGGATCGGCGGCCATCATCATCCGCACCGACGCGACCGACGCGCCGAAGGCGGCGATCATCGCGGCGCATGCCAGACCGCCCGAGACCGACTTGGGCAGCCGGCGGCCCAGACAGGCATTGAAGAGAAACCCGGCGAACGGCAGCACCGGTATCAGCAGGAGCATGTGATCCCGTCTCTCACCACTTCAATGCCGTGAACGCATCCGGGCTGAGCGTCTCGCGGTGCCGGAAGAGCGCGATGACGATCGCGAGACCGACGGCGGCCTCGGCGGCGGCCACGGTCATCACGAAGAAGGTGATGATCTGCCCGTCGACCGTCCCGAGATAACGCCCCACCGCGACGAACGTCAGGTTGACGGCGTTCAGCATGATCTCGATCGAGAGCATCAGCGTGATCACGTTGCGCCGCAGGAACACGCCGGCCGTGCCGATCGAGAACAGCAGGCCGGAGAGAACGAGGTAGTGATTGAGGGGAACCACGGTGTCAACGCTCCCTGCGCGCCAGCACGACCGCGCCGACCATGGCGACGAGAATGAGGATCGACGTCACCTCGAACGCGAACGCGTGCTCGGTGAACAGCGCGCGCCCGATGTTGGCGACCGAGCTGACCGCCTCGGCCTGGTCCTCGGCGAACCAGCCCGTTCCAATCAGCGAGAGCGCCCAGACGATCTCCACGGCGAGCACCAGCGAGAGGACCGCCGCGATCTTCATCACGCGCGGCCCGAACAGGCCCGTCACCGCCGCCGGGCCCGTCTCCTCCCGCGGCACGTTCAGCAGCATGACGACGAAGAGGAAGAGCACCATGATGGCGCCGGCATAGATGATGATCTGGGTGACGGCCGTGAACGGCGCGTCCAGCAGGACGTAGAGCCCCGCCAGCGCGCCGAACGACGTGATGAGCAGCATGACGCTGTACATCGGGTTCCGCTGACCGACGACGAGCAGCGAGGCGACGACCGCAATGGCGGCAAACACGTAGAACGCGACAGTCTCCATACGCTTTCCCCGCACGTCAACGGGATCGTCCACGAAACAGGTATCGATTCGCCCCGTTCGCTCCGAAAACCGGCTTCCGCAGGGCGGAAAAACGCTGCTCCGGCTAACCGTCCTCAGAACGCGCCGTGGGGCCCCCATCCCCACGGCCTGTCGCAGGCCTCCGCGGCGTTTTACTTGCTCCGTGTCGCCCTGCTCCAACGGTTTTCTTCGCGAACGGAGCCTCGTCGATCCGGCGGTTCGTGAATTATCCGCTAGCTGCCTGCACGGCAGCCCTACTCCATGAGAAGCACCAGGGCCGCGGTGGCCAGCAGGTTCAGCACCGCGGCCGGGAGCAGCCATTTCCAGCCGAACTCCATCAACTGGTCGTACCGGTAGCGTGGCAGCGTCCAGCGCATCCAGACGTAGAAGAACAGCAGCGCGAACACCTTCACGATGAACCAGACCCACGAGAGCCAGTCGGGTAGGAAGGGCCCGAGCCAGCCGCCCAGGTAGAGGCTCACCGCCACGGCCGACACGGTGACCATGTTCACGTACTCCGCGAGAAAGAACAGCGCGAAGCTCATCGAGCTGTACTCGGTGTGATACCCGGCGACCAGCTCCTGCTCCGCTTCGGGAAAATCGAACGGGGCGCGGTTGGTTTCGGCGACCCCCGCCGTCATGTAGATCAGGAAGCCGAGCGGCTGCAGGAAGATGTACCAGCGCGGGATGACGCCCCACCACGTCCCCGACTGATTCAGCACCATCTCGCGCAGCGAGAGCGTGCCGCCGAGCATGATGACCGCCGCGAGCGCCAGCCCGTACGACAGCTCGTAGCTGATCATCTGCGCCGACGACCGCAGACCGCCGAGCAGCGAGTACTTGCTGTTCGAGCTCCAGCCCGCCAGGACGATGCCGTAGACGCCCATCGACGTAATCGCGAAGATGACGAGCACGGCGACGTTGACGTCGGTGACCTCGAGCGGGATCGGTTCGTCGAGCAGGCCGAAGAGCGTCGTCTCGGTGCCGAAGGGAATGACCGAGAAGGCCGCGAAGGCGGCGGCCGCGGAGATGACCGGCGCGATGGCGAACAGGAGCGCGTCGGCCGCGCGCGGCCGCAGCTCCTCCTTGAACAGCAGCTTGATGACGTCGGCGAACGGCTGGAGCCAGCCTTCCGTGCCCACGCGGTTCGGCCCCACCCGGTCCTGGATGTACGCGCACACCTTGCGCTCCATCCAGACCATGAAGGCGGCCGACAGCACCAGCAGGTTGAAGGTAACGAAGATGAGCCCGAAGTGGGCCACGATCGTCGGATTCACATTCATCGATCGATTAACGTGGGGCTCCGCTCCACACCCCGCCTTCGCGCGAAGCGCTGCGGCCCGCCGCGGAGGGCCCCGCGATCAGTGCGCCTCCGCCGCCAGGCGCGACGCGCGCCAGTCCGCCGGAACCGTACAGCGCCCCTCGCGGACGTGCGCCTCGAACTCCGCCCGGAAATGTTTCACCGTGGTCAGCGCCGGCGTCGCCGCGGCGTCGCCGAAGGCGCACAGGGTCTTGCCGACGATGTTGTCGCCGATGCTCACGAGCAGGTCGATGTCGCGCATCTTCCCCTCGCCGTTCTCGATGCGCGTGAGGATCTTGTGGAGCCAGTCCCCGCCCTCGCGGCACGGCGTGCACTTGCCGCACGATTCGTGCTTGTAAAAATGCAGCAGATTCCTTGCCGCCCACACCATGCACGTCGTCTCGTCCATCACGATGATGCCTGCCGAGCCGAGCATCGACCCCGCCTTCGCGACATCGTCGAAGCTGGCCGGCACCTCCAGCTGGTCCGGCAGCAGGATCGGCACGGAGGATCCCCCGGGAATGACCGCCTTCAGCCGGCGGTCGTCACGGATGCCGCCGGCGCGATCGTAGATCAGCTCCCGCAGCGTCGTGTGCATCGACGCCTCGTACACGCCGGGCCTCTTCACGTGGCCGCTCAGGCAATACAGCTTGGGGCCCCCGTTCTTGTCCGGGCCGAGCGAGGCGAACCAGTCGGCGCCGTTGAGCAGGATCGACGGCAGATTGCAGAGGGTCTCGACGTTGTTGACCGCCGTGGGACAGTTGTAGAGCCCCGCCGTGGCCGGAAACGGCGGCTTGATCCGGGGCTGGGCGCGCTTGCCTTCGAGCGACTCGATGAGCGCCGTCTCCTCCCCCGCCTCGTAAGCGCCGGCGCCGCGGTGGATCACGATGTCGCAGTCCCAGCCGCTCCCCAGGATGTTCCGGCCCACGTAGCCGCCCGCGTACGCCTTCGCGAGCTCCGACTCCAGCACCTGCTGCACGTGATAGAACTCGCCGCGGATGTAGATGTAGGCGACCTTCGCGCCGATGGCCCAGCATCCGATGAGGCACCCCTCGAAGAGCAGGTGCGGGCTGCGCTCCATGAGCACGTGGTCCTTGAACGTGCCCGGCTCGCTCTCGTCGGCATTGCAGCAGATGTACTTCGGATCCGGCGAGTCCTTGAGCACGAACTGCCACTTGAGACCGGTGGGGAAGCCCGCTCCGCCCCGCCCGCGGAGCCCGGAGGCCTTCACCATCTCGATGACGTCGCCGGGCTTCTTCCCGAGCGCCGCGCGCAGGCCCTCGTATCCCTGATGCTTCATGAAGAAGTCGAGCGTGTAGCCGTTCGGCTCCCGGACGTATCTGGTCAGAATCGGTTCCATGTGGATTGCCCGGCGTGGCCGCGACCGCGTCAGCGCTCTATATGAAGGTGACATCCGGACAGGGCGCCCTCGCCTCTGGACCGGATCTCGTCGACGAGCCTGGCCGCGTCCTGAGGCTTCAGGCACTCGTGCCAGTGCTCGCTGTTGACCATCACGACCGGCGCGCGATCGCACGCGCCGAGGCACTCGAATTCGAGCAGCGTGAACGTGCCCGACGGGTCGGTTTCGCCCACCCTGATGCCGAGCTTCTCCGAGAGCGCCTCCGTGACGCGCTCGGCTCCCATCAGCGCGCACGAGAGCGTGCGGCACACCTGCAGCACGTACTTGCCGACCGGCTCCCGGTAGAACATCACGTAGTAGCTGGCGACGTCCTCGACTTCGGCCGGGGTCAGCCCGAGAATCTCCGCGACGTGGCGCATGCCGTTGGCCGTCAGGTAGCCCTGCTGCTCCTGGACGAGATAGAGCGCCGCGAGCACGGCCGACCGCTTCCGATCGGGCGGGTACTTCGTCAGGATGTCGTCCAGCTTCGCGCGCCGCTCGGGCGTGTAGCTGAACGGCTCACCCTCGGCCACGAGCTTCCGCTCGGACTTGTGGAGGCGCTCGTCGTACGACATCAGGGGATGAAAGCTCATCGATCCACGTCTCCCATGACGACATCGGTCGACCCGATCACCGCGATCACGTCCGCGATGAGTCCGCCGACGATCATTCTCGGCAGCCCCTGGCAGGCGTAGAAGGACGGCGCCCGCAGCTTGACCCGGTGCGGCCGATTCGTGCCATCGGACACGATGCTGAAGCCGTGTTCGCCCCGCGGTCCCTCGACGGGCACGTATGCCTCGCCGGCCGGTACGGTGAAGCCCTGCGAGTAGATGAGGAAGTGCTGTATCAGACCCTCCATCTCGGTGTAGACCTTGTCCTTCGGAGGCGGCACGATCCGGTAGTCCTGGATGTCGAACACGCCCTTCGGCGTGATGCGCGCCAGGGCCTGGCGCGCAATCCGCGCGCTCTGCCGCATCTCTTCCATGCGCACCAGATACCGGTCGTAGACATCCCCGGCCGTCCCCGTCGGGACGTCGAACTCGAAGGTCTCGTAACCGAGGTACGGAAAGGCCCGGCGCACGTCGTAGGGCACGCCGGCGGCTCGCGCCATCGGACCGACCAGGCCGTACGCAAGCGTGTCTTCCTTGGAGAGCACGCCGATGCCCCGCGTGCGCTTCAGCCAGATCTGGTTCCGGGTCAGCAGGTTCTCGTACTCCTCCAGCTTGGAAGGGAACAGATCGAGAAACGCCGTCACGGCCTCGTGGAAACCGCCCGGCAGATCCTCACGCAGGCCGCCGATCCTGATGTAGCTGGGAAACATCCGGAAGCCCGCGAGCATCTCGTTGATGTTCAACAGCAGCTCCCGCTCGCGGAAGCAGTACATCATCACCGAGACCGCGCCGATCTCGAGCGCGTGGGTCCCGAGCCAGACGAGATGGCTGGCAATCCGCTGCAGCTCGGCGATGAGGACGCGGATGTCCCGAACCCGCTGCGGCATCTCGACGTCGAGCAGCTTCTCGACCGCGAGGCAGAAGGCCAGACTGTTGGACTGCGCGCCGAGGTAGTCCATCCGCTCGACGAGCGGAATGACCTGCTGCCATTTCTTCTGTTCGGCGGTCTTCTCGATCCCGGTATGAAGGAACCCGATGGTCGTATCAGCGGCGATGACCTGCTCGCCCGACAGCTCAAGCACGAGCCTGAGCACCCCATGCGTGCTGGGATGCTGCGGGCCCATGTTGACGGTCATCGTCTCGGTACGGAGTTCTGGCATAGAGCAGTCGTCAGTCGGCGGTCGTCAGTCGGCAGTCGCAGTCGGCAGCCGCGACTTCCAACCCATGTGGTCACCAGCTCTTCAGAACTCATCACTCGTTCTCCACAATGTCGCAGATCGCGTGGAGCAGCGTGCGATGGACTTCCTGCACCCGGGCCGCTGAGTCGGCGGGGACGTTCACGTGGATCTCGGCGGCGGCGCCGACCGGGCCGCCGTCCCGCCCCGTCAGGGCCACGGTCCGCATGTTCCGCGCGGCCGCGGCGCGCATCCCTTCGAGCACGTTCGGCGACCTCCCGCTGGTCGAAATGGCGAGCGCGATGTCCCCCGGCCTTCCCAGCGCCTCGATCTGGCGCGCGAAGATTTGATCGAACCCGTAGTCGTTGGCCACGCTCGTCACGACGCACTGATCGGCCGCGAGCGCGACGGCGGCCAGTCGGGGCCGCTCGCGCGTGACGCGGCCGACCAGCTCGGCCGCCAGGTGCTGGGCATCGGCCGCACTCCCCCCATTGCCAAACACGAGCACCTTCCCGCCGGCCGCCAGCGCCTCGGCAATCGCCCCGGCCGCCCGGACAGTCGGCTCCAGGTCTCCTCCACGCACCCGCCGATGCAGATCGATCGCCGCCTCCAGCGTGCTCTCGACCCGGCGCGCCGCCGAACCGGGATCGATCCCGCCCATTCAGTCTCCCGGCGGCCGGCTCCTCGCCGCCTGCATGTTGGCGAGGAACTCCTGCTCGGACAGCTGCAGCGGCTCGTACGTCTTGACGGGGGTCTTGATCTGCACCGGGTAGTCCTTGCGCAGCGGGAACCCCTCCCAGTCCTCGGGCATCAGAATCCGCCGCGGATCGGGATGGCCCTCGAACTCCACTCCGAAGAAGTCGTACACCTCCCGTTCGGCCCAGTTCGCCACCGGCCAGATCCCGCTCACCGTCGGAACGCGCGCGATGGCTCCAGCCACCAGCACCTTCATCCGGAGCCGTTTCGGCACGTCGCCCGACCCGCCGGCGCCTGTGCAGAGCAGCAGGTAGACGAGCTCGAACCTCGGCTCGCGCGGGTGGAAGTCGACGGCCGTCAGGTCCACGAGCACGTTGAAGCGCAGATCGGGCGCATCCCGCAGCACGCGGCCGACTTCAACGACGCGGCCAGGCGCGACGCGAATCGTCGGCATGCCATCGGCCGCAGCGACCGCTTCGACATCCGAGGGATCTCCAACCTGCTCGCGTAAGAGCACCTCGACAACGGCGTTGGCGTCCATTCTGGTCAACCGCCGGCCCGGCTGTGGCTCGTTTCCGAAGTCCTGCTAGCGAGTCGGGACACTAGGCCGACATCCTCTGCTGATCGATCTTCCTCTGGAGCTGGACGATGCCGTAGATGAGCGACTCGGGGCGAGGCGGGCATCCCGGCACGAAGACGTCGACGGGAACCACCTGATCCACACCCTGGACGATGGCGTAGTTGTCGAACACGCCGCCGACCGAGGCACACGCGCCCATCGAGATGACCCATTTTGGCTCGGGCATCTGGTCGTAGATGCGCCGCAGCACCGGAGCCATCTTCCGTGAGAGGCGGCCCGCGACGATCATGAGGTCGCTCTGCCGCGGGGACCCGCGGAACACCTCCGCGCCGAACCGGGCGATGTCGTATCGGGACGCGCTCATCGCCATCATCTCGATCGCACAGCACGCCAGCCCGAACGTCACCGGCCAGATCGACGAGCGCCGTGCCCACTGGACCATCTTTTCGACGGTCGTGGTCAAGACGGGAATCTCCAAGTCAGCCATCCGAGCCTCTCGTCGTTCAATCACCGGGGGACTTCGTCT
>DATIEW010000484.1:0-9486 GCA_035455585.1 Vicinamibacterales bacterium
CATTCACACGCTCTCAGCATTCAGCAGACGTTTTACGCGGGCCGCAGGCGCTATTCAGCATTGGACACTGCCTTCCACTGCTGCCGCTGCGCGGGCGTCAGCGCGCGGGGCAGCTGGACCTCGACGGTCGCGTAGAGATCGCCGCGCTCGCCGGGACGGCCGACGGCCGGCATCCCGTGTCCCTTCAGCCTGAACACCTGCCCGTTCTGCGTCGTCTCGGGGATCTTCAGACGGATCGAGCCGGTGATCGTCGGGACCTGTGCCTCGCCGCCGAGCACGGCCGTCGCGACCGGTACGGGGATCTTCACCCGCAGGTCCGACCCCTGGCGCTCGAACACCGGATGCGGCCTGAGCCGCACGCGCAGGTAGAGATCGCCCGCGGCGCCGCCGTTGCTGCCCGCCTCGCCTTCCCCGGCCGCGCGCACCCTCGATCCGTCCTTCACGCCGGCGGGAATCCTGACGTCCACGCTCCTCGTGTGGCCGTCCTGCTTGATCGAGATCCGCCGTGTCGCGCCGTGAAACGCCTCTTCCAGCGTCAGCTCGACCTCGTGCTCGATGTCGCGCCCCTTCTGCCGACGCGGGCCACGGCCCGCCCGCGCCTGCTCGCGGCCGCCGCCGCCGAAGAAGGTCCGGAAGAAATCGGAGAACGGATCCTCGTTGCCGAAGAGGTCGCGCATCTCCTCTTCGGTCATCGTCCTGTAGCCGCCTGGGCCGCCCATGTCGATCGTCCACGCGCCCTGGCCGCCGAAGTCCGCCCCGCCGGGCCAGGGCTGTCCCTGCTGCTGCGCCTGCTCGTAGAGCCGCCAGTTGGCGCCCAGCTCGTCGTACTTCCGGCGCTTGTCGGGATCCCCGAGCACCTCGTAGGCTTCGTTGATCTCCTTGAATCTCGCCTCGGCCGACTTGTCGCCCGGGTTCACGTCGGGATGGAGCTTGCGTGCCAGCTTGCGGTACGCCTGCTTGATCTCCTTGTTCGACGCGGTCTTCGCGACGCCGAGCGTCTGATAGTAGTCCTTGAATTCCATCGAGGTATCCGAAAAGCGGCTCACGGCCTACAGGCGATCTTCACCTCGGGCCGAGTCAACACCCAATCTCCAACTCCCAACTCCCAATGCAACTACCTCCGTCCTCTCTCCGGGGACCTTGGGAGTCGGGAATTGGACGTTGGCAGTTGACACCGCCAGTCTTTTCAGCACCTCCTTTAGAGGCCCACCATCGCGCCGATCCGCTCGATCTCCTGCGCGAGCCGCCGCCGGACGTCGGGGCGCGGCGACTCCTGCACGAGGGGCCGGATGCGCTCGATGGCCTCGGCGATCGACAGCAGGCGCTGCACGCCCGCCAGGTTGATGCCCGCCTCGTCCACCAGATGCTTGATGAGGCGCAGGCGCTCGAGCTCCCCGCTCGAGTAGACGCGCATGCTGCCGACGGTGCGCGTCGGCCGCACGAGGCCGAGGCGCTCGTATTTCCGCAACGTCTGCGGATGCATGTCCAGCAGCCGGGCGGCCATGCTGATAAAGTAGAGATCGTGTTCGACCGTCATGTGCTCCCGACCGTTCCCGGGCGCCTCCCCGCCGCGCCGTCCAGCTCTACGGCGGCAGAACCTGCGTCGATCCAAAGATAAGCATTGATACGAGTCGTGTCAAGGTAATCGGCGCGTCCCCGCATGGACATCCACGTCGCGGATCTTGTGACCATAGCGCTCCTCGTGGTGCTCGAGGGGCTGCTCAGCGCCGACAACGCCCTCGTCCTTGCCGTCCTGGTGCTGGGCCTGCCCCGTCACCAGCAGCGCAAGGCGCTCCGCTACGGCATCCTCGGCGCGTTCCTGTTCCGCTTCCTGGCCACGGTGCTCGCGGTTCACCTGATCGCGGTGGCCTTCGTGAAGGTCATCGGGGCCATCTACCTGCTATATCTCTCCTACTCGCACTTCTTCGGCCACCGCGAGGCGGAGCACCGCCGGGACATCAAGCCGGCGCGACCGTGGCTCGGCCTGAGCGCGTTCTGGGCCACGGTGGTCAAGGTCGAGCTGACCGACATCGTCTTTGCCGTGGACTCGATCCTCGTGGCCGTCGCCATGTCGGACAAGCTGTGGGTAATCGTGACGGGGGGGGTTCTAGGCATCATCGCGATGCGGCTCGTCATCGGGCAGCTGCTCGTGGTCGTACGGCGCTACCCGGCGCTCGTCGACGGCGCCTTCGTCATCATCGCGTGGGTAGGAGTGAAGCTGCTGATCGAGTACCTGCACGATGCAGGCTACATACCGTTCGAGATCAACAAGTGGGTATCGTTCGGCCTGATCGCCGTGATCTTCACGATCGCGTACCTCTACGCGCGCCGGTTCGGCCCCGCCGACGACAAGACAGACGACGAGGCAACAGCGCTCCTGAAGGAGTAAGAGCTCAGTATCCCTCCGCTATCTTCAAGTCGAGCACCTCGCTGTCGCCTTCGGTGAGCGTGAAGCGACGGGCCTTGACCTTGAGCCGGTCGAGCAGCTCGGGGTCCCCCCACTCGCCCTGCGGGATGTAGTCGACGGCCACGGCGTAGTAGCTGCCGGGCGGCAGATTCTGCACCTTGAAGCGGCCCTCCTGATCCGGCCGCGTTCCGGTGACCCAGCGCGTCATCGGCATCTGCCAGTACTCCGGGTCTTCGGCAAACAACACGACCGTGTAGTCCTTGACGAGCGAGCCGTCGCCGGCCGTCACGCTGCCGGTGACCGTCGTCGTGCGCGAGGTCAGCACGACCTCGAGGCCCGACACATTCTCTCCAGGCTTGAAATCGGCGCCCGTGTCGGTGATATCGACGCCGTTGAGCCGCACCGACTTGAGGGTCCAACCCTGCGGCGCGCCGGACACGCGGATGAGTCGCGGGCCGGCGATGCCCTTGAGCTCGAAGCCGCCGTCCGCCTGTACGACGCCCGAGGTCGAGCCGCCGAATCCCACGGGCCCGCTGAAGTCTGCGGGGGCTGCCGTCACGCGAAGCGATCCGCCAGGAGGCTGCGAGCCTCCATCGAACGTGACGCGGCCCGTGGCCGTGCCCCCCTTCGAGGTGGCGAGCACGATGTTGGCGATGTCTTCGCCAGCCACGCTGATGGGAACGGAACCGAACTCCGTCGCGCCGCCGCCCGGGCCGGCCGTCCGCATCGCGAACACCATCGTGTTGCCGCCCTCGGAGCTGGTGAACACCTGCACGGAATTGGCCTGCAGCATGTAGTCGCCCGGGGCGACCCCGTTGAGCGTGAATGCCCCGTCCTTGTTCGTGCGAGTCGTGCTCTGCGGCCCGATGAAGGCCCCGAAATCGCGCGAGCTGGGTGCGACGCTCACCATCGCGCCCCCGAGGGGGGTCCCGTCGGAGCCCACGACGACTCCCGTTATCGTCGCGAGGCGAACGGGCAGCAGCGCGAAATCAGCGCTGAGGATCTCCTGGCCGAGGGCAAGCGACACCCGCTGCGCCTCGGCTGGGCTCGGCGTGCCCGGATAGTAGGTCGGCGCGTATCCCGACGAGGGGTTCGACCCGGTCGGCGCGGCCGCCGCGCCACCACCGCGCCCCGCCATCAGCTCGATCGCCATCATCGATTCGAACCCGCCTCGCAGGGTCGCGCTGACGTAGTACTCGCCGGGCGGCAGGCCGTAGAGCCGGTACTGGCCGAGGTCGTTGGTCTGCGCCATGCGCCCGCCGACCGGCATGAGGCGCCGGCGCCCGCCGGTCCAGGACTGCCGCAGCGCGCTGACCGTCGCGTCGGGCACCGGTTCGCCGTACTCGTCGAGGATGCGGCCCGCGATGACGCTCCCGCGCGGCATCGCGATGTCCGCGTTCTCGAGCGTCTGCTTGTCGAGGAGCTCGATCGGACGCCCGGACTCGAACGGGCGCGTCTGGCCGTACTGCACGCTGACGAAGCCGGACTTCGTGGCCTGGAGCGTGAAGCGGCCCGCCGGCAGGCTGCCGAACTCGTAGCGGCCTTCCGCATCGGTCAGCGCCGTCTTCGCAAGGATGTCGGGACCCATGATGCGCACCTGCGCGCGCCGGAGCGGACTGCCGGAGTCGGCCGACAGCACCCGGCCCCGGATGCTGCCGGTGCCGGTCTTGAACTCCCGCCCCGGGGCGGGGAACTGCATCATGTCGCCCGGCCCGGTCGTCGTGATCCGCACTTCCTGACCAGAGACGACCGGCATCGACAGCGCCGAGGCGAGGACTGCAGCCAATACGAGACGGGTAGCGTTCATCAGCGTCATTCGCGTTTACCTCAGGCTGAACGATTCGACCAGATTGTCACATAGAAGGCCGGCGCGATTTGTTAACGATGTAAAGACCCGCGCTTCTACCGGGCCGCTGAAAAAGGGCGGCCCGATGGGAAATGGTCAATGGGCCATGGCGAAACGGGCGCATTGCCCATTTCCCATTGCCCATTTGCCATGCATGATGCGTCTTCAGCATCCTGCTACCGGCCTCCCGCCGCATAGGACGCAACGGTCAGCCGGAAAGTTGTGAGGACAGACCCGGCACGACCTCGAGCGACCGCCCGCGCCCGTACTGCCGGCACACTCTCAGCACGACGTCGGCCATCATCTCGATGAATCGGGGGTGGTCGTTGACGGCGGCCGCACGGACCATCGGCAGGCCGATCTCGCGACAGACACCGGCGGCCTCGACGTCCAGATCGTAGAGGACCTCGACATGGTCCGCGACGAACCCGACCGGTGAGATGACGGCTGCGTTCAGACCCCGGGCACGCGCGTCACGAAGATACTCGCAGATGTCGGGACCGAGCCACGGGTCCTCGGGCCGGCCGCTGCGGCTCTGGAACGCTGTCGCGAATCGCGGTTCGCGGGTCGCGGGTCGCTCTTCGTCCTTCGCTGCTCGCGGTTCGCGGTTCGCCGTTCGTGGATCGCGGTCAGCGGTTCGCGATCCGCGGTTCACGACCGCTTCTGCAACGAGTCGGGCGGTTTCCTGGAACTGCCGCTCGTACGGGTAGCGTTCCGCCATCGACACGGGGATGCTGTGCGCGGCGAAGATCAGGCGCGCGGCTGCGCGCAGACCTTCCGGCAGCCTTTGAACCGCCCTGCGGACGTTGTCCGCGTTCGCCGCGATGAAGTCCGGGTGCAGGTGCCAGTCGGGAACATAGGTGACCCCGACGTCGGGCAGACCCCGGCGGGCCAGCGTAGCGCGGGCCTCCGCGACGTTCTCGCGGTACTGCGTGCAGCTCGAGTAGCTGCGGTGCGGTGCGGCGATGAAGCCTATCGCGCGGCGCGCGCCGGCCCGCGACATCGCGGCAAGTGTGTCGGCGAGGTAGGGGTGCCAGTTGCGCATCCCGACATGGACCGGCAGCGGCGTTCCAGCCGCAGCGAGTTGCGCCTGCAGCGCCTCCGCCTGCCGCCTGGTCAGCTCGGTGATCGGCGAGACCCCGCCGAAACGCTCGTAGTGCTGCGCGACCTCGTCGAGGCGTCCCGGCGCCACGCGGCGCCCGCGCAGGACGTTGGCCAGAAACGGACGGATGTCGTCGGGTCCCTGGGGCCCGCCGAACGCAATCAGGAGGACAGCATCGAAGGGACAGACCACGCGGACCCTGTCGCGATTATACTGGCGTGCTTCGAAGACGGCCTTTTTCCTTGTGCCTTTCCCTTCCCCTTGGAAATGACCTCCCGTCCTCCCCGCTTCGGCCTGGCCCGTCCCGTCTGGCTCCTCGGTTGGGTGAGCTTCTTCACCGACACGGCGAGCGAGATGGTGTATCCGCTCCTCCCGCTGTTCCTCACGCGCGTGCTGGGAGCGGGCGCCATGTCGCTCGGCGTGATCGAAGGGATCGCTGAGGCAGCGAGCAGCGCCCTGAAGATCGCGTCGGGCTGGCTGTCCGACCGTTCGGGTCAGCCGAAACGCCTGGTGCTGGCCGGCTACGGGCTGTCGTCGGCGGTCAGGCCTCTCATCGCGCTTGCCACCGCATGGCCGCAGGTGCTCGTGCTGCGGTTCGTCGATCGTCTCGGCAAGGGCATCCGCGGGGCGCCGCGCGACGCCATGCTCGCTTTCTTCGCCGACGCGCGCCAGCGCGGGCGCGTGTATGGCTTCCATCGCGCCATGGATCACGCGGGCGCCGTCATCGGACCACTCGCCGCGTCGCTGTTCCTCTTCTTCTATCCGGGCGACTATCGCACGCTGTTCGCCCTCACACTGATACCGGGCGCCGTCGTCATGCTGGTCCTGGTGCGCGTGCCGTCGCCTGCACGACCGCCGGCATCCGGTCGTCCGCACGCGGATCCGACCGAGCTCTGGCACCCGCGCGTACTCGGCGCCGCCTTCTACAAGGCCCTGGGCGTGATCTTTCTCTTCACGCTGGGCAACGCGAGCGACACGTTCCTGCTGCTGCGCCTGAGCGACCTGGGCGTCGCGGCCTTCTGGATTCCGCTGCTCTGGTCGTCGCTCCACGTCGTGAAGATGCTGGCGTCGCTCGCCGGCGGCGAGCTGTCCGACCGTTTCGGCCGGCGCACGCTCATCGCGCTGGGCTGGATCGTGTACGCGACCGTCTACGGCGCGTTCGGCCGCTTCGAGGCGCCCGCCGTCGTGATCGCGGTGTTTCTGTCCTACGGCCTGTACTTCGGGCTGACGGAAGGCGTGGAGAAGGCGTGGATTGCCGACATGGCGCCTTCCACCGCGCGCGGCACCGCGTTCGGGCTCTACAACGCGGCGCTCGGCGTGGGCAGCCTGCTGGCGAGCCTGCTCTTCGGTCTGATCTGGACGCGCGTGTCGCCGCAGGCGGCCTTCTACACCGGCGCCGGCCTGGCGCTCGCGGCCACCGTCCTGCTGTCTGTCGTCCCACCATCGGGCAGCGCTCGAAGGTGATCGATCGCGCGTCGACGTGCTGCCTGGCTCGGATAGCCTTGATATACTGAGTTTTCCACATGAAGCGGATTCTCGTCACAAACGACGACGGCGTGCATTCCGATGGTGTCCGTGCCCTCGCGGACGGGCTTCGCCCGCTCGGGTCGGTCGTCATCGTCGCGCCCCACGCGGAAGCCAGCGCCATCGGGCACGCGCTTACGCTACGGCGGCCGCTGCGGATGGAGCAGGTGGGCGAGGGCGTGCACGAGGTGGACGGCACGCCGACCGACTGTATCAACATCGCCATCACGCAGATCTTCCAGGGCGTGCCCGACCTCATCGTCTCGGGCATCAACAAGGGGTACAACCTGGGCGACGATGTGACCTATTCGGGGACCGTGGCGGGGGCGCTGGAGGGAGCGCTGCTGGGGATTCCGAGCCTGGCCGTGTCGCTCGCACGGAGCGGCGAGACGTACGACTTCCGGCACGCGGCATCGATTGCGGCGCGGATTTCCGAGGTGGTTCTCGCACGCGGGCTGCCGGCGCGCACGTTCCTCAACCTGAACGTGCCGGCGGGGAAGCCGAAGGGGCTGCGGGTGACGTTCCAGGCGAAGCGGAACCACGTGACGGTCGTGGACGCGCGCCTGGACCCGCGCAGCCGCCCGTACTACTGGATCGAGGAGGGGGAGAACAACTGGGAGCCGCACGACCGATCGGACTACCAGGCCGTCCGGGACGGCTACGTGTCGGTGACCCCCCTGCAGCCGGACCTGACGGCGTATGCGACGATGGCGCTCGTGGAGGGACTCGTGGGAGGCGACGGGGCGGCTCCGGTGCCGTCGGGCCGGAGGGTTGGGGTAGAATAGGGTCTCACGCTTTGTGTCGGGGCGTGGCTCAGCCTGGTAGAGCACTCGGTTCGGGACCGAGGGGTCGGTGGTTCAAATCCACTCGCCCCGACCACCTTCCCGCAGACAGTCGGACTCAGTTCCGCCGGAGCGCGGGCATCAGTCTGTGTGCGCGGCAGCGAACTGAGGCTCCAGTGTTCGTCGCAGTCGCGCGAGCTGGTCGGAGACCAGCGTTCGCGCCTTCCCGCTGACCACCTTGCGCACGATCCCGCCAAACAGGCCGTCGAAGAGGTCAATGCGGGATCGGTTCAAGTACACCACGTATGTGGCCGGTGATGACGGCGCACGATCGCGGACGAGCAGGGTGAGTCCAAGCGACGCGTCGAAGTAGTGCATGCCGTAAATCTGCTTCGAGGCAATCGCGTACTCCGGGAGTGAACCATCACCCCCAGGCACGATGGCAAGGTGCGTGATGCTGATCACCGGCCTCCGGTTCACCCGCTCCTTGGACCAGTACACGACGTCAATCGGACCGTCCCGCCGAGCGGCCGGGTACAAGGCCAGGTGACGGCGCAAACCGGGAACGTATCGCCAGACGGTGCTGTCCGCCTCCATCAGCGACACAAGTTCATCGTTCAGATTCAATGGTTCTGGCGTGTCTGCGTACTCCATCGCGGCGGGCGCCCCGATTTCGAGATATTCGGTGACGTACTCCACCAGGATTTGCCGCATCACGCTGGTCGCCTGCTTCCCGACGTCCGCCCCTCCCCATGTCACGTCCCCGCGGAAGCGTTGGATGGCGCCAGCCGACAGCTGCACATCGCAATTCCCGACGCGGCACGCACGCAGCCGCCGAACGTCCGCATCCTCGAGCGTGAGGTCGGCAACGTCCTCGAGCTTCGGCGGAATGGAGAAGGTGCCAATCTGCAGCACGGCATCGTCCTGCTTGAAGGTCGCGATGTCGGTCAGGCGCCGCACATAGAACTCCGGCGTCGTCCTGATGCGGACGATGCCGAGCGTCGCCACCTCGCGCGGGTGGCTCACGTCGAGGGTTCGCGAGAAGACCTGCCCTGCGTCTATTCGTCCAATCTCGGCGCGCCCGACGTTGAACGCGGTGGCTAGGAATGTCCGCGCGGCGTCGTTGCCCGGCGTCCTCTCGGATCCGCCGAGCAGCGCCAGCACCGCGACCACCAACAGCACAGATCGGGTCATGACGGTCGCCTCGGAATCAGCAGACGAGCCTAGAGGGATGGCGTGGATGCCGCGCGCCGCTGGCAGAGCAGCGCCATGACTGCTCGGGCCATCGATGTCTGCCACTCTTAACGAATTCAGAGTTCACGCGGGCACTGTAGCACCAATCCGGAAGCTGGTCAATTAAAGAATTAAGACTTTACGGCAGAGTTGCAGAAACCAGACCTCTGCCCGAGAGCACTTCCCGGATCCGAGCTGTTCCGCAGGAGCCATCTCCCCTCGCCGCCGAGGGTGTAGACCGGGCCCCGGGTTTCAGTCCTCGAGGTCGAACCGGACGCTGACGGTCATCACCACCTCGACGGCAAGGCCGTTCAGGAGGGTCGGCGTGAAGCGCCACTGCCGCACGGCATCGACGGCGGCGATCGCAAAATCCGGGTGCACTTGAGCGCTGAGCACGCGGACCGACGACACGGTACCGTCGCGCCCGATGATGGCCTGGATCGGCACCACCCCGGTGAGGCCGGCCTCGCGCATCGCCGCCGGATAGACGGGACGGACGTCCAGCTCCTTTCGCGGCGCGCGGACGTTGCCGCCCACCCGAACCGGACGCGGCGAGGCGTGGTCCGGCTTCAGCTGCTTCGGCAGGATCGCA
>DATIEW010000485.1:0-10341 GCA_035455585.1 Vicinamibacterales bacterium
GGTCGAGAACGGCCTGCTCCAGGTGCGCTACGACAAGTGGCCCACGTTCACGAACGAGTTCGGACACCTCTTCTACCAGGAAGCGTTCTCTCACTACGTGCTGGCGGCCGAGTACCGCTTCGTCGGCGATCAGGCGCGGACCACGCGGAAGGACCTCGGATGGGCGGTGCGGAACAACGGGCTGATGCTCCATTCGCAGGCGCCACAGACGGTGCTCAAGGACCAAGACTTTCCAAGCTCGATCGAGGTGCAGCTGCTCGGCGGCCTGGGCGACGGTAGACCACGGCCGACGGCGAACCTCTGCACGCCGGGCACGCACGTCGAGATCGACGGACGGCTCTACACCCAGCACTGCATCTCGTCGCGCTCGAAGACGTACCACGGCGACCAGTGGGTCCGCGTGGAGGTCGTCGTGCACGGCGGCGAGCTGATCAGCCACCGGATCGACGGGGAGACCGTGCTCGAGTACTCGAAACCGCAGATTGGCGGCGACAACGTACGGCCGGTCGACTCCACCGTGAAGGTCGACGGCACGCCGCTCACCGGAGGGTACATCGCGCTGCAGGCCGAATCGGCGCCGATCGACTTCCGGAAGGTGGAACTCCAGCGACTCGAGCCGCGGTGACCCCCCTTCGCCATTCAGCATTCAGCACTCGGCACGTGTCTTCCGGACCCAGCCGTCAGTAAGGGCTTCCGCCTGAAGGCGGAAGCTACGGAGTCGAAGTCTTGACCTCCATTCGATCACCTGCCCTAGCTGTTCGGATCGTTTTCAGGCTTCAGGCAGATCGAAACCCACCCGATCTGGTTTACAATCCTGCGCGGATCTGCACCGAATCGGACCAGCGCCCGTATGACCGATCTCCCCGCCCGCGGATCAACGGCCGATGAGAAGTGCGTGAAGCACATCATCGTTCAGGCCGACGACATCCCCTATCTACCCTCTGTGATGGACCGCCGGAAGGGACCGGACCGGCGCACTGCCTGGCGCGGTGGCCGCCGCGACAGCGACTGGCTGAACCGTCCTCCCGGCGCCTGGGCGCAGATTGCCACTCGCCGCCGCCCGCCGACACGCCTGGCGCGTGTGATGTCCGTGCTGAACCTGTGGTAGGAAACGCGCGGGAACCCGCGTCCTCGAACCTCAGTACTGGAACCCCGTGCCGGAACGACCGTGCGTGAATCCCCGCCCTGAATCTACTTGACGAACTCGACCGTCAGCGTCGGCTCCGCAACGATCTTCAAGCCGGGGATGGCAGCAAGCGCCTTCAGATCGGACGCCGCCTGCAGCTTCTGCATCGCGGCATCGTCGGCGAGCAGCCTGTCGAAGTCGAGCTGAAGCAGGGTGATCCGCGAGCCCTCGACGTGAGTGGCGTTGGTCTTGACGATCCGGCCGTCCACGCCGAGCGAGATGTCGACGAAGAGCCCCGCCATCATTACTTTCATCATCTGCAGCGACTGCGCGTTGGCTTGCGCGTTCTCGCTTCCCGTGCCCGGCAGGCCTCCGACGAGCGGACCGCCGCCAGGTTTCTGCTCCGGGACCACAATCGTCAGGATCGACGACGCCTCGCGACGATCGAACTTGAAGCCGAACGGCCGCTCGTTGGCATCGGCTTCGGAGCGACCGGTTCCGGTCGTGGGGTCCTGGTTCATCTTCATCTGCAGCTTGCCGATGTCGTCGAACTCGAAGTTCGCGCGATAGCCTTCATGGGTTTCCGTCTTGATCGCCTCGCCCGACACGAAGCGTACGCCCATCTCGGCCGCCGCCTTCTTCGCCTGTTCCTCCCCGAAGAGCGAAGGCGGCTGTCCGCCGGCGTCCTTGTCCGACGCGGGCGCCAGCCCCTTGAGCATGGCCAGAGCCTGGGCGCTGACCGCCGTTTCTTGGACGACCGTGCCACTGCCGTCGGCGCGGACGGTGATCGCGGTGGTCGAACGCAGACAGGCGGAAGAGGCGGCGAGAGCGATCAGGATGGCTGCCAGGCGGCGCATATCAATCTCCAGGGATTGGGCTACGGATACCATTGTAACCCGCCGGGAAAACCTTAATTCCCAACTCGCCAATTCCCAACTCCCAAACCCCAGAGTTCGGAGGTTGGAGCTGAAAATTGGTGGTTGCCGGTTGGCATTCAAGAGTCGGGAGTTGGCAGTTGGAAGTTGGAAGTTGGGAGTTCTCAGGAACCCATCTCGCAGAGGCGTTCGAAGCGAAACCCCCGCGCGCGCAGCTCGGGCACGAGGCGGCGCACGGTTTCAGGAGCATGCCGCCGATCCGCGCGCGGGTTCTTGTGATGCCCGTCGTGGATCACGATGATGTCGCCGGCCGAGGCTCTGTCGACCAGGCGGGGCACGACCTGGTCGGCGCGCGGCGTGCGCCACCAGTCGAAGTCCCAGAGCCCCCAGGTCCATCCGGCGAGGCGATAGCCGATGCGGTCCAGACCCTGATACATCGTGGCGCTGCGCCAGCCGCCGTGCGGCCGGAACAGCCGGCACGGCTCGACACCGGTGATCGAAACGATCCTGTCCGCAGCATCCTGCAGCCGCCCGGCGAGCTCGTCGGGAGGCAGGATCATCAGCTTCCGGGTCTTGCTGTGCAGGCCGATCGCGTGCCCGTCCTCGGCGATCCGCCTGACGATTGCTTCCGTTTCCGGCGTGATGTAATCGTCGATCAGGAAGAACGTCCCGCGAACGTTCGACTCGCCAAGGGCATCGAGCAGCGTCGGCGTCCACAGCGGGTTGGGTCCATCGTCGAACGTCAGATACACGGTCGGCGGCGACCCGCGCGGCGAATCGACGCGCCACAGGGAACGGGAGGGCCTGAACGCCTCCATCAGGAAGGGGAACGGCGCGGTCTGCGACAGCACGGCCGCGCCGGCGATGATGAGCGCGATGATGGCGAACATCCGATCCAGCACCTCGGGGATAGGCCGAGGTACATTCGATCATACGGCGACAAGTGCGTGCGTGCCGACTTCCAACTCGAGCGTGCGGTGCGGCTCGAGAGCCGGTTCGCCTAATGTCAGTGGACACGGTACGAACCCGCTTTACGCCTCCGTACCTCCGTGCCTCCGTGGTGAAACCTCCGTGTCCTCCGTCTTCTCCGCGCTCCGTGTCCCCCGTATCCTCCCTCCCCCCGCCTACTCCACCCGGAGCGCGGCCATCGGCTCGGTGCGGCTGGCGCGCCATGCGGGAATGCCGCACGCCACCACGCCCACCAGGGCGATGGCCGCCGACACCGCGAGATAGGTGGAGGGATCGGCGGGCCGGACGCCGTAGAGGATGCCCGCCATCAGGCGCGTCACGCCCAGCGCACACGCGACGCCAAGCGCGGCGCCCGAAAGCACGAGCCGGAGCCCTCGGCTCACGACCAGCGCCAGCAGGTCCCTCGGGCGCGCGCCCAGCGCCAGCCGGACGCCGAACTCGCGCTGCTGCTGCCCGACCGCGTACGACAGGACCCCGTAAGTGCCCACCGCCGCGAGCACGAGCGCAACGATGCTGAAGAGTCCGGTCATCCCGGCCGCCGAGACCTGCAGGACGAGCGACTCGTCGACCGACTGCTGCAGCGGCTTCACGTGGTAGACGGGCTGCTCCGGATCGACCGCCTGTATCGCAGTACGCACGGCCTGGGCGAACGTCCCAGGATCGCCGGCGGTGCGGGCAGCGAGCATCATCATCGACTGTGGCGCCTGCTGCGCGGGCAGATAGATCTCGGGATACGCCGTCTCGGTGATCTCGTCATGACGCACGTCGCCCACCACACCCACGATGGTCGGACTCTCGGGTGTGTCGGACCTGCCCAGATGCACGCGTGACCCGATTGGATCGTGCCCCCCGAAATGTCGCCGCACCAGGGCATCGTTGACGATGACGACCCGGTCTCCGCCGAGCCGATCCCGCGAGTCGAAGAGACGGCCCCGCCGGAGAGGTATGCGAAGCGCATCGAAGTACCCGGTCGTCACGACGCGGTAGGCGGCCCCAGGCTCGCGCCCGGGCTCGGGCGGCGGAACGTCATCGATCGTGAAGCGCGTTCCCCGGTTGTAGGTGCTGAACGGCAGCACGTTGACGAATCCCGCTGACGACACGCCGGGGACTTCGCTGACGCGGCGCGCCGCCTCCTCGAAGAATCGCAGTCGCGATTCCTGGCTGGCGTAGCGATTGTCGGGGAGGCTGATCGTCATCGTGAGCACCTGCCGGGCGTCGAAGCCGGGGTCTATCAGCAGCTGCCGCTGATAGCTCTTTACGAGCAGGCCCGCGGTTGCGAGAAGGGCCGTCGAGAGTGCGACCTGGAGCACGACCAGCGACGCACGCAGTCTCCTATTCCCGCGGCTGCCGCCGGCAGCGCCGGACTCGCGCAGTCCACCCTGCAGCTGCCCGCGCACGGCGCTCCACGCGGGTGCGAGGCCGAAGAGCAGGCTGGCAAGCAGCGACAGTCCGGCGGTGAACGACAGCGTCGCGCGATCGAGCCGGAGAGCGTCGACGTTCGGCATCGTCGTCCACACGATCTCCGGCAGCGCCGCGCGCAGGGCATCGAGCGCGAAGAACGCCAGCACCAGACCTGCAGCGCCGCCCGCAGCGCCGATGAGTAGACTCTCGACGATCATCTGGCGCGCAAGCCGCCAGCGGCCCGCCCCGAGGGCGGCTCGGACCGCAAGCTCCCGCTGCCGCGCGGTGCCACGGGCGAGAAGGAGATTGGCGACGTTGGCGCACGCCAGCACGAGGATCACCGCCACTGTAGCGGCAACGATCAGAAGCGCCGGAGCAAGGACCTCGTCGTCAAGCCGCCCCAGCTCGATCACACGGGCGCCGCGGGAGCGGTTCGTGTCCGGATATTCGGCGGCGAGACGGCGCATGATGGCGTCCACCTCCGCTTGCGCAGCCGCATAGCCGGCCTCCGCCCGTACGCGCGCGATCACGACGGCGGAAGGAGACGTCGAACGGCCGGCCAGCACGGCGTCCGGATCGATCTGCATCGGCGCCCAGAGATCCCCTTTGAAGTTGAAGACAGGAAACTCGAAGCGTCGCGGCATGACCCCGACGATGGTGAACGCCCGGCCGTCGAGCGTGATGTCGCGGCCGACGACCGATGGATCCGCGCCGAAGCGGCGCACCCACAGTCCATGACTGAGCACTGCCGCGTTCGGCCCGCCGGGCACACCTTCTTCGGGAAGAAAGCCGCGGCCGAGGAGCGGCATCACGCCGAGCAGCTCGAAGGTATTGGCCGTCACGTGGTAGGCCTGCGCCCGCTCGGGCATATCGCCGCCGGTCAGGCTCGCGCTCCAGTAGGCATACGCGGCCACGTCGTCCAGGACCGTGGACTGCCGCCGCAGCTCGACGAAATCGGGCAGCCTCAGCGCGAATCCCTCGGCCCCCGTGTCCACGTTGAAGGCACGCAGCAGCGCGACATTCTGAGAATCGTGATACGCCAGAGGCTGCAGCGACACGACGTTGACGACGCTGAAGATTGCGCTGTTGGCGCCGATACCGAGAGCCAGCGTGGCGACCGCGGCGGCGGTGAAGCCGGGATTCCGGCGCAGCAGGCGCGCACCGTAGACGACATCCTGTGCGAGCGATCGCATTCCCCTTTCTCCTTTCCGTGGATCGGCAGCGATTCGCGGCGTCCCGGCCGTTCCGCGCTTGCGCGCCGCAGCGCAGGCCAGCATCGAGGCCAGAGCGAGACGCCAGTAACGCCGGCGTGACAGCGCTCCCTCGTGCCACGACTCGTCGAGATCGCCCGCGACCGCGTCGTACGCGTCGCGCGGGAGACAGATCCGCAGCAGCAGCGCGGCAACGACCGGCGGGCGCTTCATGGATTCTCCAGGCGCGGCTCGAGGCCGCGAGCCATTCGCGCGAGCGCTTCCTGAGATCTCTGGAGCAGCGCCTTCCCGGCGGGCTGCAGACGATAGTGGCGCTTGCGCTTTCCACCTCGCTGCGGCGTGGGTTCGCCGAGCCAGGATGTGATGAGGCCCCGCGCCTCCAGCCGGTCGAGCGCCGTGTAGACGGCGCCAGGCGACACCACGCGTTCCGTGCGCCGCTCGATTTCCGCCCGCACCCGTGCGCCGTACGCCTCCTCGCCGCCCAGGTGCATCAGCGCCAGCAGCAGAAGCAGTTCGAACTCTCCCAGATACGCGCGCATAGTCGTACTGTAGTTAATATACTGAATCAGGCTGAAATGCAACCAGATGTGTAATAATCGCGGTTCGCCGTTCGCGGATCGCGGTTCGCGCGAGCGGTCAAAGCGGGAATCCTACCCTTCGCTCACCTCTGTCGCGAGTCCGTCCCTCCGATTCAACGGCTCTGGTCAACCCACGAGGCGGATGGGACGCTCGCGACGTCGGTGAGCGAACCGCGAACCGCGGATCCCGGATCCCGACCGGTAACGCACATGGCCACCCGTGGCTTGGATCAGGAAATCGATCGGCTCTATCAGCTCCCGCTGCAGGAGTTCACCGCGTCGCGCAACGCGCTCGCCAGGAACGCCGGCAAGGATGGGGCGGGGATCCGAGGTCTCGCGAAGCCTCCGCTCGTCCCTTGGGCCGTCAATCAGGTCTATTGGCGGCAGCGCGATGTGTACGACGCTCTCGTCGAGGCGGCAACCGATATGCGAGCGGCTCACTCAGCCGTGCTATCGGGACGCCGCGGCGATCTCCGAGCGGCCGGCAAGGCGCACGAAGAAGCCATCGAGGCAGCTCTGAAAGCGGCGCTGTCGATCCTCGAGGACGCGGGACAGCCAGCCACGGAAGCGACCAGACAATCCATCGCGACGACGCTCCGGGCGTTGCCGGCGGCCGATCCCCCAGGCCGGCTGACGCGTGCCCTGCAACCGGGTGGATTCGAGACGCTCGCGGGGATCCCGATCCGAAAGGCTCCGCCGACCCGGGCGCAACAGACGACGCCGCACACCGGGAACGCCGCTTCGAAGGAAGCGACACCTGCGGGAAAGAACAGGACCGCGGCCCAGGTGCGTGAAATCGCACGTGCGAAAGAGACGGTCGCCTCCACCGAACGTGCCGTTCGACTTGCCGAGCACGCCGCCCGGCGTGAGGAATTCGAGGCGGCCCGGGCCGCACGCGAGGCCGCCAGAGCGGCGCGCGACGTGGACGTCGCCCGCGACGCCGTGACGGCTGCCGAGAGTGCGCTCGCAGAGGCCGAACGCGGCGCCGCCGCCGCCCTGCGCACGCAGCAAGGAGCCGAGCGCCGGGCGCGTGAAGCCGATGAAGCGCTCGCCTCCGCCCGAAGCCGCGCCGATGCTGCACGCCGGAAGCTCGACGACCTGAGCAGGTGACTGCTGGAAGAAGAACTGGGTCAAGCTCCCGACTTCCAGTTCCCTACTCTCAATTCAGTTGAGAATCCTGCCTTGCGAATCGGGCGTTGGGAGTGACGATAGTTGGCCGTGCAACGCCGGGGAAGAGGCAGGTCTCTATGACGCGTGACTCCGGCACACGGTGCGAGCTACAGAATTGGGCCTACCGCCGCTGCGTCGGAACCCTGGCAGGGTATGATCTCGCCATGATCCGATCACGATCTTCCGTCGTCGTAGGTCTGCTTGTCGCCGGCCTGGTGAGTGCCCTCCTTACAGCGGCGCAGGATCCGCCACGCGGGCGGGGTGCGGGTGGCCAGGGCCGGGGCGGCCGCGGCGTGCCAACACTCCCGAACGGCGAATGCCCTGAGGGGATGACGATGACGCGGCCCGGCACGTGCCAGGCGCCGCAGTTTCCGCCGCCGAGCATCGTGGACTATCGGCCGCGCAACACGTTGGTGACAGCCGTCCACGAGGTGCCCAAGGCGAAGTTCCCGGCCATCGACTACCACGGCCACGTGCAGGGGCGCATCATGTCCGAGGCGGGCCTCGCCGCCCTGGTCAAGGACATCGACGAGATCGGTCTCGGCCTGATGATCGCGGCCGATAACATCTCGGGCGCCAATCTGCAACGGGCGCTGGACACAGTCAAGGCTTCGCCCCACAAGGATCGCGTCCGCGTCCTGACGGGCATCAACTTCTCGGGCGTCGGACCGGGCTGGGCCGAGCGGGCCGTCGCGCGGCTCGAAGCGGACATCAAGGCCGGTGCGGTCGGTGTCGGCGAAATCAGCAAGAGCCTGGGCCTTCGGACCCGGAAGGCCGACGGCTCCCGTCTCGCGGTGGATGACCCCGACCTCGATCCCGTCTGGGAGGCTGCCGCGCGCCTGAAAATCCCGATCTTCATCCACACGGCTGAGCCGCAGGAGTTTTTCGAGCCGATCGACTTCAAGAACGAGCGCTGGTTGGAACTGTCACTCTTCGGAGACCGGCGCTATCCGGAAGGCCGGTTCCCCCGGTTCGAAGAGCTCGTTGCCGAACGCGACCGGATGTTCAAGAAGCATCCCAACACCACCTTCGTCATGGCGCATCTAGGCTGGCACGGCAATGACCTGGCCCGGCTTGGCCGCGAGCTCGATGCCATGCCGAACGTGTACACGGAAGTCGGAGCCGTGCTCTACGATCTCGGGCGGCAGCCGCGCGGCGCCCGCGAGTTCCTGACCAAATACCAGGACCGCGTGATGTTCGGCAAGGATGCCTACGAGCCGAGCGAGTATCCGACCTACTGGCGCGTGTTCGAAACGACTGACGAGTACTTCGACTACTACCGCGACTACCACGCGTTCTGGAAGCTGTACGGCCTCGGCCTGTCTGACGCTGTCCTGAAGAAGATCTACTACCAGAACGCGTTGCGCATCACGGCGGGCCTGCCCCAGAGCGGGTGGCCCCGCTGACCGGGGCCGGCTGATGGCCAGGTACGTCATGACGGGTGGGCGCGGGCTTCATCGGCTCGCACCTGGGTGAGGCACTGGTTCGGTGAGGAGACGGTTCGTACGCCCAATCGACGTTCGCGATCGAGCGCGCCGTCCCGTCCGGACTTCGGATGTCCGGCGCGGCGTGCATCTGCATCACTAGTGTGTCGTATCCGAAGTCTTGTTAGCATCGAGGGTCGCGATGCGCCCGGCCGGCAAGGCGCGACGACCGAGAATACCGGGAGTATTTGAGGAAGGAGCAACTGCGAAGAACGCCCGATCGCCCAGGACACCTGTTTCCGTCACTTCCGCCTGTTCGAGCTGCTCGCCTCCCATCGACTTCACCGGGAACCTCCACGGCTCCGCGAGTGAGCCGACGATTTCATCAGCCGTCATGAGGGCTTACGACTCACGGCTCGAGCCCCCGAGAGGGGTCGCCCGGCTTCCTCGCGCCGTCTCACTGGCTTCCGGTGTCACCTGGCCGGTCTTGCACACGCCGGCCGCACCGCTCGGGCTGAGCCGCTTCTCAGCGTCTGCGAGTCCGGATCATTCCTGCGGGCCGAGGCCTGGCGACTGTTGGCGGTCGTCCGTGCATTGCTCACAACATGCGCGGTTCGGACGCGCGCCTTCCCCACTTCATCCCGCCGAACACCACGATGTAGAGCGCCGGCGCGAACAGCGCGAGATGAAGCGTGTTGAGCGACAGCGGCGCGATCATCCGCGCCCACGTCAGCAGCGCGGCCCCGGCCACGAGCGCTGCGACCTTCACCGCGTGCGGCGCGCCGAGCGCGATGGCCAGGATCGGAGAGAGGATCCCGGCCGCCACGAGGGTCTGCACGAACGGCCCTGCGGCGACCACCCCCGAGTCCAGCGCCTGCAGAATCCCAACAGCGAGCGATCCGATCACCCAGAACACGCGAGTGTCTTTCATGTCGCCCTCCCCGGCCGCGCCGGGCGGCCAGCACGTTTCGATGCGGCAATGGTCTGCCGGGAAGACGGCTCGGGCGCCCACCGCCACCACGAGCGGTCAAATCCGATTGATGAGCGGCCAAACTGCCAACTCCCAACCCCCAACTCCCAATCAGTTGGGAATTGGGACGTTTGGGAGTTGGGACTTGGAAGTTGGGAGTTTTGAGCTCAGCCAGCCAGAAGGTGCCGGACGTCCGCCGATCGGCGCCGGCTCACGCGTACGCTCGTGCCATCGCTGAGCGTAAGGGTCGCCGAGCCGTCGCCGTTGGAAACGATTCGCTGGACGTGCGACAGATTCACCAGGTCGGCGCGGCTCACGCGGACGAAAGCGCCAGCGGTCCTCGCCTCCAGCTCGCTGAGCGTGTAGTCGGCAATCGGTGTCCCGGACGCCGTGTGCGCGTAGACCAGACCTTCGGATGCGGTGAAGCGGAGCACGTCGCGCAGCGGGAGCAGCCGGTGCCCGGCCGTGCCGGACCAGCAGCCGCGCCGGCCGCGCGGCCTGGTATCCTAACGCCGCACCAAGCCGCTCGATCGACCCGGCGTCCCATGCCCCCGCCGGCCGCGACGCGGCCAGCCGCGCACGCGCGCGCTCGATCGCCTGCGCCAGCCGTTCCTTCC
>DATIEW010000486.1:0-4247 GCA_035455585.1 Vicinamibacterales bacterium
GCCGGCGTCCCGCCAGCTGGCGGGATCGGCACAGGGACCGCCTCATACAAAAGACGGCAAACCAAGAGGATAGCGGCCCCTGCGCCGTATTGTCAAGTTGACGGCAGGTGATGGGTCGGCGCGCCCCCGCGGCGCGCCCGCGGACCGTTCGCGGCCAGGGTCGCGCGGGCGATCCGAGCCCTGAGGGCCGGCGATTGCCCCGCCGGGGTCGTACGCAGGCATTGCAATTACGAATCCGTGCGCAGCGCACAATTTCGGCGACGTCGGCCCGTCCGGTGACCCCGGGCTGATGCCAGACCTGCGCATTTCTGCCGGTTTTGGTGGGTCGCCACCCGTGGCACCCAACTTGCCGCCCCGGTGTCGCGACCGACGCCTGCGACAGGTCCAAGGTGTGCCTGCCGGGGCGCGGCTTTCACGATAGGACATCGCGGTGTTCCGGAGAGCGAAAGCCCTGGTGGGGTTGGACATCGGCTCGAGCGCGGTCAAGGCAATCGAGCTCAAGCCCGCCGGCAAGACGTACAAGGTCGTTGCGTTCGGCTGCGAGCCCGTGCCTCCCGACAGCATTGTCGACGGGGCGATCATCGACGGCGCCGCCGTCGTGGAGGCCCTCCGTCGGCTCTTCGATCGGAATCACATCAAGACGAAGGACGTGGCGGCGTCGCTCTCGGGCAATGCCGTTATCGTCAAGAAGATCTCGCTGCCGGTCATGACCGAGGCCGAGCTGGCCGAGTCGGTGTACTGGGAAGCCGAGCAGTACATCCCCTTCGACATCCAGGACGTGAATCTCGACTACAAGATTCTCGACGGTGGCCAGGCACCGGGCGCCGGCACGATGGACGTCCTGCTGGTGGCCGCCAAGAAGGACAAGATCGCCGACTATACGGGAGTCATCGGCCAGGCCGGCCGGACGGCGGTCGTCGTCGACGTCGACGCTTTCGCGCTGCAGAACGCCTACGAGGTCAATTACGGCACCGAGCCCGGCGCGATCGTCGTGCTGCTCAACTGCGGTGCGAGCGCCACGAACATCAACATCCTCACCGGCGACCAGTCGGTCTTCACGCGCGACATCTCCATCGGCGGCAACGCCTACACCGAAGCCCTCCAGAAGGAGCTGAACCTACCCTTCGAGCAGGCCGACCAGCTCAAGCGCGGGACCCCCGTCGACGGCGTGACCTTCGACGATGCCAAGCCGGTGCTGCGCGCCGTGACCGAGAACGTGGTGCTGGAGATTCAGAAGACATTCGACTTCTTCAGGGCCACGGCCGCGTCCGACCGGATCAACCGCGTCGTGGTGAGCGGGGGAGCCTCCCGCGCCGAAGGGTTCACGGAAACGCTCGGCGATCGATTCGGGGCACCGGTCGAGCCGTTCGATCCGTTCAGGCGCATTGCGTTCGACCCGCAGAAGTTCAGCGTCGCGTCGGGGGCCGACGTCGGGCCGACGTCGGCCGTGGCCGTCGGCCTCGCCCTGCGGCAGGCGAGGGGACGATGATCCGCGTCAACCTCCTTGCCGCCGAGCGCGGGCGTACCAGGAAGGCGCGCCTGAAGATCCCCGCTGCGCAGCGCGTCACGCTCGGCGCCAGCCTGATTCTCATCGCGACCGTGCTGGGCATCGGCTGGTGGTTCTGGACGCTCCGGCAGCACTCGGCCCGGCTCGACGAGGAAATCAAACGCGGCGAAGCCGACACGCAGCAGCTGCGGTCGGTGTTGACCGAGGTGCAGAAGTTCGAATCCCGCAAGGCGCAGCTCCAGCAGCGCGTGACCCTCATCGAGCAGCTCCGCAAGGGGCAGGGAGCGCCGGTCCGCGTGCTGGATCAGATCAGCCGCAGCCTGCCCGAGCGCCTCTGGCTGACCGAGTTGAAGGAGACCAAGGGGGAGTTCACGATGAGCGGCTTTTCGACGTCTCTGACCGCTCTGTCCGACTTCATCGCGAACCTCGAGGCGACCCGGTGGTTCAAGCGGCCCGTCGAGATTCTCGACAGTCAGCTCAAGGCCGACGAGAAGGTCGGCGACCTGGTGAAGTTCTCGATCAAGGCGGCCTTCAACGATCCGGAGGCGCCGGCCGCGCCGGCCCCGCCTGCCGGGCGGGGCGGCGCCGCGCGCGGGGGACGGTGACGAGTGTGAACGGACCGCGACGGGTGCGGACCGGCAGCGGCGAAACGTGGCGGACCGCGGCTAAAGGCCGAGCCGGGCGCTTCCGATAGGCAAGCAGGCATCATCGATGCAACTGTCGCTCAGCAGACTTCCCTGGTACGCGCAGATCGGCGCCTTCGTCGTCGTGTGCTCGGGTGCGGTCTTCGGCTTCTGGAAGTTCTACGTCGTCGAGCTGCAGGCCGACATTGCCATCCGGCAGACGCGGCTCCGGGCGTTGCGCGCCGACGTGGCCAAGGGCGTGGCGACGGCGCGCCGGCTGCCGCAGTTCCAGGCAGAGGTCGACGCACTGGAGAACCGGCTCGAGAGCCTGCGCTCGGTGCTGCCCGAGGAGAAGGACGTCGCCGACATCCTGCGCCGCATCCAGGGGCTGGCCACCCAGTCGAGCCTGTCGATCCAGCGTTTCACCCCGCAGCCGAGCGTGCAGCAGGCGCTCTACGCCGAGGTGCCGTTCCGAATTCAGGCCGAAGGGACGTACCACAATCTGGGGCGCTTCTTCGACAGCATCGGCAAGTTCCCCCGCATCATCAACGTGAGCGACATCTCGATCCGAAGCAAGGACTCGCCTGATCCCAACGTCACCATCGTCGCCGAGTGCACTGCCACGACGTTCGTGCTGCAGGAGGGTGCGATCCCGAAGAAGGGCGCCAAGGTCGTGCCCAAGCAGCCCGCGGCGGCAAAGCCGCCGGCGAAATGAGGACGCGATGACGCCACATGCCCTGTGTCTGGCGCTCGTGCTCGCACCGGGTCCGGCTGCGGCCCCCCAGGCGCCCGCAGGCCAGCCGCCGGCTCCCCCGGCCGCCGCTCAGCCGGCGCCGCCGGCCCAGCCGTCTGCGGTCGACCCGGTGTACACCTACGATCCCGAAGGCAGGCGCGATCCTTTCCTGAGCCTGCTCGGACGGGGCCGGGATCCGAAGACCTCGACGCCGAGACCCGCCGGTCTCCCCGGCCTGCTCATCGCCGACGTCACGGTCAAGGGGATCATCCGCGACCGCGGGGGGTTCATCGCAATGATCCAGTCCCCCGACGGCAAGACCTACACCGTCAGGACGGGGGACAGACTCTTCGACGGGTCGGTAAAGGCCATCGTTGCGGACAAGGTGATCTTTTCGCAGGACGTCAACGACCCGCTGTCGCCGGTCAAACAACGGGAGGTCCCGAAGGCTGTTCGGCCCGCGGACGGACGTGGCGCGGATCATGCGCCGTGAAGGCTGCTGTGACCCGACTGGGCAATTCGAAGGTGATGACTTGGAAAGAGCCGAAGCGATGATCGCGGACACGCGAGGTCGAGCACGGAGTGGACGTCTGCGCCCGACGGCGCAGGCCGCGCTGGCCGCCATCATGGCCGCGGCGGCGGGAATCATGCTGTCGGCCGACACGGCTCCGATCCGCCTGGTGGGCGTCTCGGCGCAGGGCAACGCGCTCGTGATCGAAGCCGCCGAACCGGTCGCCTATTCGGTCAGCCGTCCGGACGTGCGGACGCTGTTGATTGAAATGCGCAACGTGAGCGTCGCCGACGCGCGGAACGAGGTCGGGCGTCACGGCCCGATCGCCGGCGTCGAACTGGAACAGGCGACCGCGGTGGACGGCAGGGCCGTCGCGCGCGTCAAGGTGTCGCTGACGCGTGCGGCCGAGTACAGGATCCGCAGCGCACGCAACATCATCCGCGTCGAACTCACGCCGCCGGCCTCGCCGCGGGCATCGGCGCAGCCGCCCGTGCCGATGCCTGGCCCCGTGGCGTTTCCGGCAGTCGACGCCACGAGCACGCCGGCGACGACCATCGACCGCGTCCGGAGCAGCAGCGTCGGCAGCACGACGGTCGTGAGCCTCGGCGGCAACGGGTATCTGGGCGGCGCCCGGCTTACGGAGAGCGAGGATCCGCCGCGGCGCCTGGTGCTGGACTTTCCGAACGTGACGTCGAGCGCGCCAGCCGAGACCCGAATCGGCAGCCCGCTCGTCTCGCGGGTGCGCATCGGCCTGAACAGCAGCAGTCCCGTGGTCACGCGCGTGGTCATGGAGATCGACCCGTCAGCGACCTACAGCGTCGAACGTGCCGGGGAAGACGGGCGTGATCTCTCCGTCGTGTTCGCTTCCGGATC
>DATIEW010000487.1:0-11808 GCA_035455585.1 Vicinamibacterales bacterium
GTTGACCGCCATGGGCATGGGCATGCGATGGGCCATGGCGATGGGCGATGGGCGATGGGCAATGGGGCGATGGGCCAAGCGGAGGCTACTCGCAGCGCAGCGCCTCTACAGGGCTGACCCGGGTCGCACGATAGGCCGGCAGCAGGCACGCGCTCAGCGCGACGATCGTGAGGGCAGCCGCCGCGGCCGCGAACGTCCTGGGATCCGTCGGGCTGACCTCGAACAGCAGGCTGGAGAGCACGCGCGTCACAGCCAGCCCTCCCAGGGTGCCCAGGAGCACACCCGCCACCACCAGTCGCATTCCCTGCCCAACCACAAGGCGCAGCACATCGGAGCGCACGGCGCCCAGCGCCACGCGGACGCCGATCTCGTGCGTGCGCCGGGTCACCAGGTAGCTCATCACGCCGTAGAGCCCGATGCACGCGAGCCCCAGCGCCAGTCCGGCGAATGTTCCAAGCAGCCAGGCGTTGAGGCGGCGGGGGGCCAGCGACGCGTGAATCCGCTCATCCATTGTGCGCATTTCGCGGATGAGGATGCCCGGCGCCGAGGCCAGCAGCGTTCTGCGAACGGACTCCGCTTCACCGTGCGCCTCGCCGCGCGTGCGCACGAGCAGCTCCATGCTGCGCCAGCCGCGCTGGGAGTGCGGCTCGTAGGTCGCCAACCGCGGTCCGGCCTCGAGCCCTGCGTTCCTGACGTCACCGACCACGCCGACGATGGTCAGCCACGGCTCGTTCTCGGGTGGGCCCACCTTGATGCGCTGTCCGATGGGATCCACGTGGGCAAAGTACTGGCGCGCCATCGCTTCGTTGATGATGACGACGGCGTTGGAGCCGTCGTCCCGGACGTCGAACTCGCGGCCGCGGAGCAGCGGAACGCCCAGCACGCGGAAGTAGTCGGGGAGGATGCGGCGGTAGCTCGCCCCCGGCGCCTCTCCCTCCGCAAACGGCCGTCCGTCGATGGTGAGCATCCCGTTCGAGTCGCCGCCGCTGATGGGGGCGGAGTTCACCGCGCTCGCCGCCTCGACGCCCGGCAGCGTCTCGAGCTCACGCGGGATCCGGGCGAACCAGGCCTTCGCTGCCTCCAGATCCGGATAATCCACTTCCGGCAGAAGCACCGATGCCACCAGCAGCCGCTCCGGGCGGAAGCCCGGCTCCTGGCCGGCCACGCGCCAGAAGCTCTGGAGCATCAGGAACGCTCCGACCAGCAGCACCACCGACAGCGCCACCTCGGCCACGATCAGGGCGCTTCGGAGCCGGCGCCTCGACGGCGAGCCGCTCGCGCGGTTCTGCAGCGCCTCCAGCGGCGCGAGCCGCGAGCCCAGGGTCGGCAGCAGACCGAAGAGCAGGCCCGTCGCGAGCGAGACGCCCAGCGTGAACACCAGCACGGTGGCGTCGAGCCGTATGTTTGCTGCCCGCGGCAGGACGCTCGCGAGACGGGCCGCCAGAAGGTCCACGCTCCAGGTCGCCAGCAGCAGGCTGACCGCGCCGCTCAGAAGTCCCAGCACCGCCGACTCCGTGAGCATCTGACGCAGCGTGCGCCAGCGGCTGGCGCCGAGCACCGACCGCACCGCCATCTCCCGGTCCCGGGCCGCCGCACGCGCCACCAGGAGGTTGGCCACGTTGGCGCAGGCAATGAGCAGCACGAACGCCACGGCCGCCAGCAACATCACCAGCGCCGGCTTGACGTCGCCGACCAGGATCTCGTGCAGCGACGCGACCGCCGCCCCGTGCCGCGGATCCTCGCCCGGAAACTCCATTTCCAGCTGCGCGGCGATCGCCGACATTTCCGCCGTGGCCTGTTCCTCGCTCACGCCTTCAGCGAGCCTTCCCACGACACTGAGGACGTGCACCGCCCGGTTTTTCATGAAGGCGAGGTCCGCCAGCGACCCGAGCGCACCCCAGATCTGCACGTCCGGGTCGGGGAACTCGAAGCCCCTGGGCATGACACCGATGATCGTGGCCGGAGAGCCGTCGACGGTGATCGCGCGGCCCTGCACGTCCGACGAGGCACCGAACTCGCGCCGCCACAGCCCATCGCTGATGAGTACCGTGAACGCGTTACCCGGCCGGTTCTCCTCGGCGGCGAAGCTCCGTCCCAGCGACGGCACGACCTGGAGCAGATCGAACATGTTCGGCGTCACGAACGCCGAGCGTACCTCCATGGTTTGCAGGCCGCCGGTGAGGGTGAGATTGAAGGTTTGCAGCGCGGTCAGGTGCTCGAAGCTCCGCGAACGGCGCTCCCAGTCCAGATAGCCGGGGTAGGACGCCTCCCACCGATTGCCGCCAGGGGCGATCTCCTGCACTTTGACCAGCCGATCGGGCTCGGGATAGGGCAGAGGCGCGAGGACCACGCCGTGAACCACAGAGAACATCGTGGTGTTGGCGCCGATCCCCAGGGCCAGAGCCAGGATGGCCACGGTGGCAAAGCCCGGGTTGCGCCGCAACAGCACCAGCGCGTAGCGCAGATCCTGATGGAAGGCTTCCATTGGAAACTCCTCGCTGCACTGCTGCGTCGAGCACGTCCCGTGCCACCGGGGGCGGGCCGATTCGCTGCAGGACAGCCCGTACCCGTCTGCCGCGGGCCTGGCGCGTTCGTTCCTGGGACGCTGGTGCCCTGCGTGCGGACACATTCGGAACTGCGGGGCCGGCGAGCTGCCGACAACTCCGGACCGATGGCGGCCGTCCAACGTGTCACCATTGACGATCGCGGGCGACATTCGAAGAGGGAGGCAGACCGATGCCCTTGTTGCGATTGAATCGCGGGTCCCGAGTGGCCGTTGCGCTGACAGCGTTCCTCGTGGCGGGAGGGGCGACAGCCGCTTATGGCGACGAGCCGCTCGGCGACTGGAACCTCAAGGTGGACTGGCCGAATCGCACGGCGGATGTCGTCCTGACCGTGTCCCGGAGCGATAAGGGGTTGGTCGCTACCTGGACCGGCCCGCAAGGACGATTGACGGCGGACGCGGTGACCTTCTCCGATCAGGTGCTCAGGTTCACGCTCGGAGTCGAGGACCAGAACGGGGATCCGGTCAAGCTGCAGTTCGAGGGCAGGATAAAGGACGGCCGCATCGACGGGCAGCTCGTGACGCCGCGCGGCGCGAAGATCAAGGTAACCGGACGGCGCGTCGCGGCGCGGGGGTGACCTCCCATTGCAACACCAATGGTGCGTCGCCCTCGCCGGACCCAGAATCGCGAGCCGCGAATCGCGAACCGCGGGCCGCGATCCGGGAGCCTTGGGAGTTGGGAATTGGACTTTGGGAGTTGCGGGCGGATCACTCCGCCCGGAGGGCGATCATCGGGTCGACTTTGAGCGCGCGCCGTGCCGGCACGTAGCTGGCCAGGAAGGCGACTGCAAGAAGGAAGAGCGCCACGCTCGTGAAGGTCAGCGGATCGAAGGGGCCGACGTCATAGAAGAAAGACCGGGCCGCCCACGTGCCGCCCGGCGCGAGCGCGAGCCCGAGGAGCACGCCGATGCCCGCCAGCCAGAGACCGTGCCCGACGACGAGGCGGAGGACGTGGCGGTCCCCGGCGCCAAGCGCGACGCGGACGCCGATTTCCTGCGTGCGCTGGGACACGGCGTACGAGAGCACGCCGTAGACGCCGACGGCCGCCAAGAGGAGGCCCATCACGCCGGTCGTGCCGAAGATCCACCCGTACAACCCGAACTGCCAGAACGTCAATCGCCGGGCGTCGTCCATGGTCCGCGCCTGGAACATGGGAAGGTTGGGATCCGATTCGCGCAGCGCGCCGCGCACGGCCGACGTGATGGACGCCGGATCGCCCGCGACGCGAACGGTCAGGCCGGTGTTGAGCGTCTGCTGGTATGCGTACGGGACGAAGGCCGCGGCCGGCGGCTGCGCGTCCTCGGGGTCGATCCCGTACAGGTTCACGGCGCGCGTGATGCCGATGACCGTGAACCACACGACGGTTTCCTCGCCGCTGCCCGCCATGCGGAACCGGCCGCCGATTGCCTCGCGGTCGGGCCAGAACCGCGCCGCCATCACGTCGTTGATGACAGCCACCGCCGAGCGCGACCAGCCCTCCGCGTCCGTGAAGTCGCGTCCGCGCAGGATCGGCAGGCCCATCACCTGGTGGACGTGCGGGGTCACGCCGATGAAGTTGATGCCGCTCCGCTCGCCTTCCTGCGCCGGCCGGCCGTCGATGATGACCGTGCCGCCGCCTCCGCCTCCGCTGAGCGGCACGAAGTTCGAAGCGAACGCGGCACGCACGCCGGGCACCGCCTCGATGCGTCTGACGACGTCTTCCACACGGCGCAGCCGTGCGTCCTCGGGCTCGTAGGGCTCGCCGCCCATCGCAAACCTCATCGTCATCACCGGGCTCGTGTCGAACCCGAGATCCGCTCCGCCCAGGTTGTTGAACGTACGGACGAAGAGCAGCGCCCCGACGAGCGACACGAGCGCGAACGACACCTGTACGACGACGAGGGAGCTGCGCAGGAGCGATCGCCCGGCGCTGTTGCCGCGCGTCCCTTCCTTCAGCGTGTCGTGCAGGTTGCCCCGCGAGACCTGGAGGGCGGGGAAGAGGCCGAAGAGGAGCGCCGTCGAGACGGCTACGACGATCGTGTAGACCATCGACCGCCAGTCGACGTCCCAGGTGATGTAGTACGGCACCTGGTCCGGCGGCATCGCGGACGCGATGAGGCGCGTGCCGATCTCGGCGAGGCCGATGCCGAGCGGAACGCTCACGAGGCTGAGCACGACGCTCTCGGTGAGCAGCTGTCGGATGATGCGCCCGCGGCCGGCGCCGAGCGCGGCGCGCACCGACAGCTCGCGCCGCCGGCTCGTGGCGCGCGCGAGCAGCAGGTTCGCGACGTTCGAGCAGGCGATGAAGAGTACGAGCGTGACACCGGCCATCATCAGATAGATGACGAGCGTCACTTCGTTCGGCACGAACGCCTCCCGCAGCGTCCGCAGGCGGGAGGCCCAGCCTTCATTGGTGTCGGGATACTCCGCCGCCAGGCGGGACGCAATCACATCCAGCTCCTGGCGGGCCCGGTCGATCGTCACGCCCGGCTTCAAGCGGCCGAAGGCGAAGAGGCCGCGGAAGTCGCGGGGCTCGCGCGACGCGAACGGCGCGAGCGGCACCCAAAGCCGCTGGTTCTGGGGGAACGCGAAGCCGGGCGGCATCACGCCGATCACCTCGTGCGGCCTGGCGTCGATGAGGATCGTCCGGCCGAGTACCCCGGGATCGCCCTGATAGCGGCGGGTCCAGAGATCGTGGCCGAGGAGCACGACGCCGCCCCCTCCGGCCATGTCCTCTTCTGGCGTGAAGTGGCGGCCGAGGATCGGGTCGGTGCCGAGCAGGGGAAACAGATCCCAGGAGACGGTCGCGCCCAGATAGCGCTCCGGTTCGCCGCCGCCATCCGAAATCGTCAGGCTGCGTCCCTGGCTCGCGGCAATGGTGGTGAAGGCCATATTGGCCTCGTTCCAGTCGCGCAGATCGAGATACGACAGGCCGGCCTGGAACCCCGCGCGGTCGTTGCGCGCCCCGACGACCAGGATCCGATCCGGGTCCTCATAGGGATAGGGCTTCAGCAGCACGCCGTCCAGCGTGCTGAAGATCGTCGTGTTCAGGCCGATTCCGAAGCCCAGGCACAGAATAGCGACCACCGCGAAGGCCTTGCTGTGCCAGAGGCTCCGACACGCGTAGCGGATGTCCTGGAGGAGCATTCTGCGAGTCCTATCAGGACCTATACGCGATGCAGCGTGGATGAGTTCTTGTCTGTACCGTCGTCAGCGAGGTAGTTACATCCCCCTCGTCCGGGAATTTTGGGAATTGGGAATTGGCAGTTGAGAGTTGACGCTCGTTCAGCTCAGCCAGCCACGGGAACATCGAGGCTTCCGGTCCGTCTCTTCCGCAGATGTCCATCCTCGTCCAGGACGTGAAGGTCGCCGCCAGGCAGTTGTGGCGGCGGCCCGGATTCACCTTGACCGCCGTGCTGACGCTGGGGATCGGCATCGGCGTCAACGGCGTCGCCTTCACGGTCGTCAACGGCCTGCTCTTCAAGGGCGCGGCGTTCAGGACCGCCGAAGGAATGGGCCGCATCGTCACGACGCCGGGGGGAGACGAGGGTGGCAACGCGTCGCTGGAGGAGTACCGGCGTTTCGTCGACGCCACTGATGGAGCGCTCGATCTCGCCGCCGAGGGTCGGTCGGCCATGGCGTGGCGGCACGACGGCACGACCCAGACCGCCTGGGTCCTCCTGGTGTCGTCGAACTACTTCTCCCTGGTCGGCCCGCGCCCCCTCGCCGGAGAGGTCAACGTGGCGCGCGCCATCGACGGAGTCCCCTCGGTCGTCATCGGGGAGCGGTTCTGGCGAAGGAAACTGAACGCGCCGCCGCTTGCCGGCCTCACACTGCACCTTAACGGGACCGACGTCAGCGTGGCGGGGGTGCTGCCGGAGTCGTTCACGGGGCCTGCCGGGCTCTATTCTCCTGACGTGTGGCTGCCGCTGGATGCTCTCGAGCTCTTCACGACTTCTGCGGCGCTTCAGAGACGCGACTATCGCTGGCTCTTCCTCCTGGGGCGGTTACAACCCGCGGTGAGCGTTCCGGAGGTCCAGGGACGCCTCGACGCAGCCGTGAGTGCAATGGCACGCGACTGGCCGGATTCGCACCGCCAGCGGGGCGCCAGGTTCAGGCTGTTCAAGGAAGGCAACAGCGAGCTGCGCGGATTGAGCGCGGCGGCCACCGTCGGGATGGGCATCATCGGACTCGTCCTGCTGCTGGCCTGCTTCAACGTGGCGAACCTGCTCCTGGCCCGCGCCGTCGAGCGGGAGCGCGACATGGGGATTCGCGCCGCCGTCGGCGCGCGGCCGTCGCGGCTGATGCGGCTGATGGTGACGGAGGGCTTCCTGATTGCCGGCCTCGCAGGCGCGGCGGCCGTCGTGCTCTCACGATGGACGCAGACCCTCGTCGGCTCGTTCGCCATTCCCATCGAGCAGCCGCAGCACATCGATCTTGCTCCCGACGCCGCCGTCATCGGATTCATTCTCCTGCTCGTCCTGGTTGCCGGGGTCCTGCCCGGAATCTGGCCCGCGGTGACGGTCGCGCGAGTCGACGTGATACGGGTGCTCGGATCGCAGAGCGGGACTTCGGCCGGCGGAAGGCCGTCCCGGCTCCGGCGGTGGCTGGTGGGTGCGCAGGTCGCCGGATCCACGGCTTTCCTGGCGATCGCCGGGTTGCTCGTCCAGTCGTACGGAAGCCTGTCGCTGGTGGACCTCGGCTTCGAGCGTGACAGGCTGCTCGTCGCCGAACTGGAACCAGCCTCTCACGGATATGACGAGGACCGCTCCGAACGCTACGTGGCGTCGCTGGTCGCCCGCGTGCGGGCGCTCCCGGGAGTCGCCGACGTCGCGGTCGCCGACCGTGCCCCGTTTTTCATCGGCTTCCAGCGGCTCACGCCCGTGTCGCCGGCCGGCGCGGCGTGTGATACCGGCGCGTGCCCGGCCTTCGCGACGCTGGCGGTCGGTCCAGGCTACTTCAGGACGATGGGAATTGCGCTGATCTCGGGCCGGGAATTCGACGTTGGCGGCGACGGGTCTGAGGTGATCATCAACCAGCCGCTGGCGCGTCAGCTGTGGCCGGATGGGCGCGGACCCGGTGAGACGCTCCGCATCGGCGAGCGTGGCGTCAACGTCACCGTGATCGGCGTTACCGCGAAGACGCACACCCGCGGGCTGGATCGCGAACAACCGACGCTGTACGTTCCGCTGGGCCGCGACGATTACTCGGGCCGTCTGAGCGTCGTGGCGCGGACGGCGATCGCGCCCGGCCAGATCGTCCGTCCGCTCGTGGAGGCCTCACAGGCGCTCGATCCGCACGTGGCGATGCTGTCGGTGAAGACGATGGAGCAGCGGATGGCCGTGCAGTTGTGGCCCTTCCGTACGATCAGCTGGCTCTTCGGCATCTGCGGCGCCCTTGCGCTCGTCCTCTCCACGGTGGGGCTGGCCGGGATGGTGGTTCACGCCGTGAGCCGGCGCCTGAGGGAGTTCGGCGTGCGCGTGTCGCTGGGCGCGACGCCGGGCGACCTCGCCTCCGAGGTGCTCAGGAGCAGCGCCGGGCTCCTGATACCGGGGCTCGTCACGGGCACGCTGCTCGCGGGGGCCGCCGCGCGCCTGATTCAGGCGGCATTCATCGGCGTCGACGTCCTGAACCCGGTCACCTACCTCGCGGTCGCGCTGTTCGAAGGCCTCGTCGTGGGCCTCGCGTGCATCGGCCCGGCGCTGCGTGCATCGCGCGTCGATCCGCTCGTGGCGCTGCGAGCGGAGTGACCGATCGCGGTCGAGCAAGGCGCCAAAACAATCAAGCGGCGTCAACTGCCAATCCCCAACTCCCAGGCTTTCCATGGGCGACGGATGCGTGTGCCTTGGGAGTCGGGAGTTGGAGCCTGGGTGTTGGCACGCGTCCCGCTCGTTCCGAGCTTGACCAACTTGACCAACAAGGAGCGGTCCGGCTCCGATCGGCTCATGGCGAGGGTCCTGAACCTGTACGAGGCGGAGACCCGGCTTTCCGCGCTCGTCGAGGAAGCGGCGGCGGGCGAGAAGATCGTGATTGCCAAGGCCGGCGTGCCCCGTGCACGGCTCGTGCCCCTTCGTACTGGTGTGCGCCGGCTTCCAGGAAGGGACGGATTCGCATAGCCAAGGATTTCGATGCGCGCTCCCGCCGGGAATCCTCGAGCAATTCACAGGAAAGAAGCGGTGACGCTGCTGCTCGACACGCATGCCGCGCTCTGGTGGCGCCCTGCTTTGTCAACTTACACGACCCGATTTGCAATAGCCTTGTGGCGTACGGTCGGTGGAAACTCTTCGACGGGCTTCGTGCCAGAAAACCTCGACCAGCGTTGTCCGCACCCCTCACCGACGCTGCCTTAACTGCACAGGCTGGTCGTTCGAACAAGGGTCGCGGGCGCGAGGGTCCGGGCGCGTCAGGGCTCTCGGGTGTGTGCTGGTCGAGATCCTCACGGGAAACGAGCGTTTGCTGGTAATGACGGTGGCTGGCCGACTACGCGTACAATGGCCACATGGATGCCAGTCGCGCGGCGATCTGCCAGCTGCTCGACGCTTTGCCGGACCCGGTCATCGGGCCCGTTGAGCTCGACCACGATTACCTCGACTGGATCCGGCGCCTCGAAGCGCTGCCTGCCAACGCTCCGGGCGCCGACAAGACGTGGATCTGGGAGTGCATCCGCGCCTTCGAGGATCACTTTCGACGCGCGGTCCGCGTGAAGTAGTCCGTGGATCCGCTCGTTCCCCTCCTGCGACGCTTCCACGAGAAGGACGTCCGGTTTGTCGTGATTGGCGTTGCGGGCATCAATTACTACGCGACAGGGGCTGGCACGACGTTCACCACGAGGGATCGTGATCTGCTTCTTCCGCTCGATCCGGAGGCCCTGTTGCGCGCCTGGACGGCGTGTGACGAGCTGGCACTGTCGCTCGCGATTGGCGAAGAGCCGCTGGATGTACCCCGGGATCGCTGGCTGGCAGAGCGTGTGATTTCGACGCGGTCCGTTGTCCGCGCCACGAACGGTAGGGATCTCGACGTGGATCTGAGCGTGCTCATGGCGGGCCACGATTTCGAGCATGTCTGGGCCGAGCGCCGTATCTTCCTGGTCGAAGGTGTGGAAGTGCCGGTTGCGAGGCTCGAGCACATCGTGAGGTCGAAAGCGGAGGCAGGGCGGCCAAAGGACCTGCTCTTTCTGGCCACGCATCGTGACGCCCTCAAGCAGATCTTCGCGAAAGGGGAGTGAGGGCCGCGAGCGGGTCCACTAGCGCCGGACCGAGATGGTCAGGACATCACGTCGTTTCCCCATCTCCACGTTGGCCATCCGCGTCACAGTGCGCTGTCCCAGCGCGGGGTAGATAACCTCCACGTCCACGCGTGCGCTGGCCGCGAGCCCGATGTGCACCGGCACGTCGCTCTGGGCGTTGTAGCCGGATCCCGAATCGACGAGGCGCGTTCCGAGGAGGCGGCGGGTGCCGGCCGCAAAGACCCTCACCTCGGCGCCGGCCAGCACGGCCCGGCCTCGTCCGTCCAGAACCCGAACCCGTGTCGAGCGGCGCGCGTCAGCCGGGGGCAGCATGTTGCGAAACAGCAGCGGCATCGGCTGCTTGCCCGCGCCCGTGAGCGCGAGGTCCTCGTCTCCGTCCCCGTCGACGTCGGCCCACTGAACGCCGTGGTCGGCCTCGAGCTTCAGAAGGAGCTCAGGCGTCACATCCTCGAACGCGGAACCGGTGTTCCGGAACAGGTGATCGCGATAGCTGACGCCGCCGGTGACCGTCCCGTTGACGTAGAGGTCGAGCCGGCCGTCGTGATCGAAGTCCGAGAACGCGCACGCGTCGTAGCGCGCATCGATTCCCACTCCCCACGTCCCTGACACATCGTCGAACCGGCCGGCGCCGCGGTTGAGAAAGAGGCCCATCGGGCCGTAGTTGGCGGCGAAGAGGTCGAGCCGGCCGTCGCCGTCCACGTCGGCCGCGCAGGGCCTGACGGTTCCGTTGGAGGCTTCCTTCGCCGCGCGGCCGCCCCACGCCACGCCCGAATGATCCGCCACGTCGGCGAACTTTCCGGAGTCGTTGCGGTACAGACCGTTCGCATCGCCGTCCATGTTGCCCACGTAGAGGTCGAGATCGCCGTCTTCGTCGTAGTCGAACCAGACGGCGCCGACGCTGCGCCGCGCGTCGGCGAGGCCCAGCGCCTGCGCCGCGTCGGTGAACGTTCCCCGTTCGTTGCGGAAGAAGGCGTTGGGACGGTCGCGAAACGCGACGAACAGGTCGAGGTCGGCATCGCCGTCAACGTCGATCCAGACCGGCTGGCGGACCGCGCCCTTGTCGACGATCAACCCGGCCGCGGCCGTGACGTCCTCGAAGCGCCCCCCGTCGTTTCTGTAGAGCCGCAGCACGGGTCCCGAGCCGGCGAAGCCGAGGAGCAGGTCCGGGTCGCCGTCGGCGTCGAAGTCGCCCCAGGCCGCCGACCGCGTGGCGCGGGCGTCCGCGACGCCGGCTTTATCCGCGACGTCGGCGAAGATGCCGCGGTCGTTACGATACAGCCGGTTGGGCGTGCCGTTGAATCCGACGAACAGATCCAGGTCGCCGTCGCCGTCGATGTCGGCGAACGCGTTGACGAGCGTTCCGGCCGCGGAGAGTGCCTCGGGCTGGATCGGCTCGAAGCGCGGCGCGGCCGCCTGGATCAGGGCAGCGGCAGCAATCGGCGCAACCGCGCGGCGGATCACTTCGCTGCGCCCGCGGTCGATCCCACGAACGCGACCGGCTCACCCTTGCTGATGGGCGGCGTCCCGATCACGTACATGATCTCTCCCGCAAACGGCGATCGGATCTCCTCGATCACGCGGCCGTGAAAGTCCGTGATGCGGCCGATGAGCGTGCCCTCGGCCACGGTGTGGCCGCGGTCGACGGCCGGGTAGAAGATCCCCGTCGTCGCTGCGCGCAAGACCTCGCCGCGCTCGATCCAGATCGGCTTCGCCACGGGATCTGGACCTCCCTCCCGCATGCCGAGGTGACGCAGGAGCCCGGCGACGCCCCGCTCGATGCGCGCAATCGAGGGTTCATCGGTGCCCGCCATCGCCCCCGATTCGATCGTCAGCGCCGGCTTGCCGCGGGTGATCGCCGTGTTCGACAGGTAAATCGACGCCTGCGGATCGACCGGGCGGTCGCGATCCACGACGATGTGGTCCATGCCGAAGGCGAGCGCCATCTGTCGGCCCGCCTCGGCCACTCCCGGCGGGCCCGTCGTGATCCAGTAGAGATACGGACGCAGCGACTCGTTGCCGT
>DATIEW010000488.1:0-22184 GCA_035455585.1 Vicinamibacterales bacterium
TCTGCGACCAGACCGGAATCGCCGTGGCGCCGAGCAGAACGCCCGTATACGTCGAGAGCAGCAGCCCCGTTGCCGCTGACAGCGCCTCCGCGGCGTTGCCGACGAGCGTCGCCCGAACCCGCCCGCGCGTCGCGCGGGTGACCAGGTCGGCGAATGCGGCCGCGCCAGCGGAGTTCGAGAAGGCGACCAGCGTCCATGCGCCCACCGACATGGGGCTCTGAATCTTGAAGACCCTGAGCATGTTGAGGAAGCGATCGGGCCGGCCGAGATCGGAGATCAGGAGCGGCGGCGACGCGGCAGCGCCCGCGGCCGCTATCCAGCGCGCGTCGCGTACGAGTGCGGGATCGCTCCCGGTCGTGCGTGCGATGGCGCCGATGACGGCTGCCGCGCCGGCGGCCCCTCCGACGAAGAAGTACGCCGGCACTTCCCATGTCCAGACAGGTGGCTTGAGCAGTGGCTGACCATAGTAGCCACGGCTGGCTGTGCTGGTGTCCTGCGGCAGCGGCGACGATGACGGCTGGAGGCCCTCTTCGGGGAGCGGTGCGACCGCGGCCTGCTCGCGGAGGTCCCGCAGGCGGCGCTCGAAGTCCACTCCCTTCGAGTCGTCCGTCATGCCGGCTGTCGCGTCCTCACGAGAGCACCGCCGAGGGATCGCGGTCCGCGATCAGATCGCGCAGGCCGTCCGGCGATGCAAAACGCCCGCTCTTCGGCGCGAATGCGCGCCAGCCGGTCATGTCGAGCAGCTCACGCAGCAGCTCGATTCCACGATCGCCGGAGGCTCGAACCACGGCCGTCGGTACCGGATCCCGCGCGCCGATCTCGCACACCAGCTCGTAATCGGTCTCCCGGATCACGAGCCGGCCCGCCGCGTCGGCTTCCATGGCCGGGATGACGCCGCGAACCATCGCGATCACATCCTCACGGCTGCCGAGCGGCGGCGCCGTCTCGATCGCGTCCTCGCCGGCTGCGGCATCGAGATTCAGCATCAGGAGCGCCGGCAGGTGCACGCGTCGACCGGCGTCTTCCACGGGGCTGTCGGGTCGCCCGGTACGGTCGGCCGCCACAGCCATTCCACCGCTGTCATGCGCGAGGCCCGGATCAGCTGGCACGTCCCCGGCCGGTTCGAGACCATCGACATACGGCATGAGCCGCTCGGTCACGACCGGCGAGGGCTCGATCCTCGTCGGGGCCAGCGGGACTGGCGACGGTGTCGCGCTCCGGGAGAGCCAGACCACGGCGGCCAGCAGCATGAGACCGACGGCGATCGTGATGGACGGAGTCGACAGATCCGGCGTGGCGTGCAGATCGATCAGCGCAGCGTCCGGCGTGACAGGCGTGCCCAGGCTGGAGAGAATGCGGGAGCTTCCCAGCCGATCGAGAAACCCTCCCCTGATCGTTCCGGTGATGTCAGGGTCCGCATCCAGTCCGGCCACGACCTGCTGCATCGCCGCCGCGGATTCGTCGCGGGTGATCGACTGAGCGCCGAGGACCGTCTGGGCAAGCGTCAGCGCCGCGGGATCACGGGTGGCGATGACTGCCGCGACCGGCCTCGTCGTGGGCGCCCCCGGCTGTCGGACCGGAAAGAAAAGCTCCTGGATGCGCCCTCCGGACTCCCGGTATCCTGCGGCGGCCGCATCGATCTCGCACTTCGAGAGTCGCACGTACTGGGACGAGGGGCGGGCCCGTACGAACTGCTCGCAGGTCACGGCGGCCGGCTGCCTGCTGCGCGCCGCGACATGGAGACGCTCGACCCCGAGCGCCAGCAGCGCGGCGGCCGGAACGAGAAGCACGTACTTGATCATCGGCCGGTCCGAGATCGCTCCGAGAGAAAGGCCAGCGCGGTGCCGGCGAGCATCAGGCTCGCGGCAACCACCGCTGACTGCCAGCCGGTCCTGAGATGGACGGTCGGCACGTCCGGAGCCGAAGGGAGATTGTACTCCTCCGGCGCGCCTCTGAAGATGAACATCGCATGCGTGCCCCCGACGCTCGACTCCCGCGCATCGTACAGCGTCGCGTCGTCGATTCCGCGCGCGCGCAGCTCGTCAATACGCGTCGTCGCGCGCGCGCGCAGCTCGTCGAGATCGCCGAACTGGATGGACTCGGTGGGACACGCCAGGGCGCAAGCCGGCTTCAGGCCGACCTTCTGCCGGTCGTAGCAGAACGTGCACTTGAACGCCCGGCCGTCGCCGGGCCGCCTGTCCACCACGCCGAAGGGACACGCGACGACGCAGTAGCCGCAGCCGTTGCAGACGTCGGGCTGGATGTAGACGCCGCCGAACTCCGTCCGCACGATCGATCCGGTCGGGCAGGCCTCGAGGCAGCCGGCGTGCTCGCAGTGCTTGCAGACGTCGGACGAGAAATCCCAGCGGAACGCGTTGCTGCGGTACCCGCCGTCGGCGGGCGACGACGATGGGCCGGCGCGCTCGACGAACTTGACGTGCCGCCATGTCGAGTGGCCGAGACCCGCCGTGTTGTCGTACGAGAATCCCGTGAAGCGAAAGCCATCGTCCGGCACGCCGTTCCATTCCTTGCAGGCGACCTCGCAGGCCTTGCAGCCGATGCAGAGCGTGGAATCGGTCAGGAACGCGGTTTTCATCGTGTCAGACTGAGGCGTCCGGTATCGTGACGCGGCACACGAGCGCCTTGGCTTCCATGGCCCGGACGATCGGCTCATCCGGAATCGCGATCGGGTGCTTACGCCGCCGCCGGCTACGAGCCCGGGGCCGCCGAGATGATACGACAGGGCAGGTTCAGGCGCTCACCGCGCGCAGGCGAGGTCAACGCGTTCGGGATGGCGCGTAGCTGGCGAACACCCGCTGGCTACGGGAACTTTGGGAGTTGGGAATTGGAAGTTGGGACGTTGACGCCCAACGTCAGAAGTAGACGGTGGCCCCCAGCGTCCACATCGAGCCCTTGTGGCCCGGCAACAGCCCTCGGATGAATCCGCCCTCGTCGTCGTCGTCGCCGTTGAAGTCCAGGAAGGTATACCGGTAGTCGCCGTGGATGCCGGCGTGCTTTCCCAGACGGACCTCCAGCCCGCCGCCGGCGTGCCAGCCGAACTCCCGGCTGCTGATCTCGAGGTCCGGGCCCTCGATGGTTTCGACCTTGCGGCTGTACCAGCCGGGTCCGCCCAGCAGGTATGGAGAGAAGCTGCCGCCAGCCAGGCGCATGAGGAGCGACGCCTGTATGGGCGTCTCGGTGACCTTCTCGTTGAGCAGCTCGAAGGACTCCGAGTGGCGGTCCAGGGAGACTTCGACGCCGAAGCGCGGCGAGAGTCCCAGGCGGATCTGGCCGCCGGTGAACCGCACGGAATCGACGTCGAGGTCGACGTCGCTCCTGACCCACGCCATGCGCGCGCCGATGCCGAAGCCCTGAGCGGCGGCGGGGGTTGCCGAAAGAAGGCCGGCGGCGCCCAGGCACGCAGGTCCGGCCAGTCGCCGTAGCAGAGATCGCATGGATCGCGTATCGGCCGGGCGGCGCGTGAACTTCAGCCTCGATGGACCCTGACACGCTCGTGCGGCTAGACTTGACAGTAGTCCCGTAACCCGTCCGACCTCGGCGACGAAGTACCTCAGTAGACTGGCAGCGGTTGCAGCGTCCGCCCTCTGCGAGCAGTTTCAGTCATGCGTCTGACGTTCCAGCTCATCGGCGGCCTTCTCGTCGCAGCGGTCACGGCGTCCCTGGTCGACGCCCAGGGGCGTCCACGCGCTACGGTCACGCCGTTTGTCGAAACCGATGGAGTTCGAGCTGGGGACGCCACCCGGGTCGCCCTGCTAGTCGCGCTGGCCGAAGGCCTCCACGTGCAATCGGATCGGCCACGTGACCCGACCTTGATTCCAACTGTGCTGACGATCGAGCCGCCTCCCGGCGTGCGCGTCACTCAGCTGGTGTACCCGCACCCCACGGACTTCAAGCAGGAAGGGCAGCCCGAGCCGCTGGCGGTCTTCGAACACGAGTTTGTCGTGGGCGCCGAGTTGGACGTCGCCGGCAGCGTGCCGGCTGGCGATCTGGTCATTCCGGCCAGACTTCGCTACCAGGCGTGCGACGACAAGGTCTGCTTTCAGCCCACCACGGCGACGGCCGCCTGGACCGTGCGCGTCGTGCCTGCGGCGACGACGATTGCGCCCGCGGCGCCGGAGGTGTTCGCGCGGCTTTCGGCGGGCCGCCGCACCGGTCCGCCCGAGGCCACGCCGCCCCGCGATACGCCGACGAGCGCGGCACCCGTAACGGACGCGGGCAGCGGCCTGGCGAGACTGGACGGCTTCGCGGTGGTGGGCACCACCGGCGGTTATCAGGGCAGTCGTGACTTCCTCCAGTTCATCCATGATGCCGAGCAGGGCATCGCCTCGAAGGGCCTCTTCGACGGACGCGGGCCCATCGCGATCCTGATCATCGTCCTGGCTGGCGGACTGGCGCTCAATCTCACGCCGTGCGTGCTGCCCATGATTCCGATCAACCTCGCGATCATCGGCGCGGGCGCACGGGCGGGCAGCCGTCGACGCGGCTTCCTTCTGGGCTCGACCTACGGCGCGGCGATGGCGCTCGTCTACGGCGCGCTCGGGCTCGTGGTGATTCTTGCCGCGGGCACGTTCGGAGCGATCAACGCCTCGCCGTGGTTCAACGCGGCGATTGCCGTGCTGTTCATCGTCCTCGGCCTCGCGATGTTCGACATCGTCAACATCGACTTCTCGCGTTATTCGGGCGGGATGCAGAACCCTGCGGGACGAGGCAGCTTCGCCGTCGCCTTCACCATGGGAGCGGTGGCCGCGCTGCTTGCCGGCGCCTGCGTCGCGCCGGTCGTGATTCAGGTGGTGTTGTTCTCGAGCAGCTTGTACGGGGGCGGCGCCACGATCGCGCTCGCGCTCCCGTTCTGCCTTGGCGTGGGAATGGCGCTGCCGTGGCCCATCGCTGGCGCGGGCCTGGCCGCCCTGCCGAAGCCTGGGCCGTGGATGGTCCGCGTCAAGCAGGCGTTCGGTGTGCTGATCCTGGGGACGGCCATCTACTACGGATACGTGTCCTACACCCTGTTCGCAAACCGGTGGGTGGACGCGTCCGAGGTGGCCGGCAGCGTGCAGGAAAAGCTCGAGGCCGGATGGACGGACTCGCTTGCCGCCGGGCTCGAGCGTGCGCAGCGCGAACAGAAGTACGTGCTCATCGACTTCTGGGCGACCTGGTGCAAGAACTGTCTCGTCATGGACAAGACGACGTTGGAGGATGCGGAAGTGGGGTCCGCGCTGGCCGACTACGTCAAGATCAAGTTCCAGGCCGAGGACCCTGACGGGGAGCCTGCGCGAACGGTCATGGCCCGGTTCGGTGCCATTGGCCTCCCAACTTACGTCATTCTCCGCCCGAAGGGCACTCCTGGTGCCCGGAGCGATGACGCGACGGACTCGACTGGAGGTACCAGGTGAGACAGTTCGCCGCAACGCTGTTGCTGATCGGCATGACGGCGCCCCCGGGCGTGCCGGCGCAGGCGCCGTCCCTCGTCAAGGAAGTCCGGACCGCGATCGCGGCCAACGACTTTGCGCGGGCCGCCGCGACGCTGGCGGCCTATCGCGCCGACCGCGGCGTGACCCCCGAGATGCTCGAGGCCCTGTCGTGGATGGGGCGCGGGGCGCTTGCCGCGAAGGACCTCGACAGTGCGGAGACATACGCGCGCGAGACCTATCAGCTCTCGATGGTCCAGCTGAAGTCCCGGCCGCTGGATCAGGAGCCGCGGCTCCCTATTGCGCTGGGCGCCGCCATCGAGGTGCTCGGGCAGGTCGATGCCGCGCAAGGCGCGAGAACCGAGGCGGTCGCGTTCCTGCGCAGGGAGCTGGAGACCTACGCGAGTACGTCGATTGCGAAGCGGATTCAGAAGAACGTCAACCTGCTGAGCCTCGAGGGCCAGCCGGTGCCGGCGATCGACCTGTCCGAGTACCTGGGGCCAGAACCGCCGGAGATGGCCGCCCTCGAGGGCAGGGTCGTCCTGATGTTCTTCTGGGCGCACTGGTGCAGCGACTGCAAAACCCAGGCGCCGATACTGGCCGAACTCTCCAGACGGTATCGAGACCAGGGGCTGGCCATCTTGGCGCCGACGCAGCGCTTTGGCTACGTCGCCGGGGGCAAGCCGGCCTCGCCGGCCGACGAGCTGCGGTACATCGAGCAGGTGCGCCAGCAGTTCTACCCGGTGCTCGACGGTCAGTCGGTGCCGGTGAGCGAGGCCAATCACCAGCGTTTCGGCGTCAGCACGACGCCGACACTCGTGCTGGTCGACCGCGGAGGGATCATCCGGCTCTACCATCCCGGGCGGATGCCATTGGAGCAACTGGATGCGCGCGTTCGCGCGCTGCTCCGAGCGGGGTCATAGCCAGCTCCGGACGCGGCACCCAAGCCTTGTGTCCTGACAGCCCGTGCTTCAGTTCAGCGAGCATCTCCAGGAATGCCCGTTCCTCGGGTTCGCCCCGACCGGCGGACGAACTCGGCAGTCGACACCTCTGCGGCTTCAGCCTGGGCTTCGAATGCGGGACCGGAGCACGAAAAACGATCGTCGCCGCGATTCAGGAGCGTTCGACCGGTATCGTGATGTTGCACACGAGCGCCTTGCTCTCCATGATCCTGACGTTCGGCTCCTCCGAGATCGCGACCAGGTCGTTGACGACGTCGCCGGTGACGAGGCCGCGGCCGCCGAAGTGATACGGCAGGCCGACCTGGTGGATGGTGCGTCCGTGAACGATCAACGGGCGCAGGCGTGCGGTGACGAGCGCGCGCGCCGAGATGGCGCCGCGGGGCGTGCTGATGATGACGGGGCGTCCGTGGTCCGCGCCGACCTCGCGCGCCAGCTCCGGCGAGATCTCGCAGAAGAGCTCCGGCTGCAGCTCCGCCAGGTGCGAAAGCGTCCGCGTCATCCCGCCCGCGGTGTGGTGCTCCGTCAGGCGATACGTCGTCAGGACGTACGGATACTTCGGGTCCCCGGGCGACTCCGCATACGGGTTGTCGGGCCGCAGCTTCGGATCGGCTGCGGGGTTGACCTGCTGAGGATACAGCCGGTTGCCCACAGGGGATTCGAACGGCTCGTAATGGGCCGGCAGAGGTCCATCCTTGAGTCCCGCAGGCACCCAGATCCATCCGAGCCCGTCGAAGTGCATGATGAAGGGCGCGTCGCCGCGGAGCGCGGCATCACCGGTCGCGCCTTCGGCAGGCACGTAGTCCGGTGGCTTGTCACGGGTGAAGTCGGGCGTATCCCATCCGGTCCACTGGCGCGCCGCCTCGTCCCACCACACGAGCTTCTTCCCTTCGCTCCACGGCCTGCCATCGGGGCGCGCCGACGCGCGGTTGTAGAGGATGCGCCGGTCGGCCGGCCAGGCGAATCCCCAGCCGTGCCCGTACGGGCCGGACGGGTTCCGTTCGCGCGCGCGGTTCCTTCCCCGTTCGGGGTACACACCGGAGTAGATCCAGCAGCCGCAGGACGTGCTGCCGTCCGGCTCGAGCGAACGGAAGCCGTCGACGAGCCGGCCGGAAGACACAACGCGGCCGTTGATCTCCTGCAAGACCTGAGTGATGTCCGGTTCATCTGAAGGGCCGGAGCTGTCGTAGTTCCAGGTCAACGCCCGCAGCCCGGCATCCTCGGGCCGCGCGCTGTGCTCCGCCCGCGCCTTGAGCCGCCTCCCCAGGTGATAGACGAACCATGCCTCGCTGCGCGCGTCGCCGGGCGGGTCCACCGCCTTCTCGTGCCACTGGAGAAGCCGCTGCGTGTTGGTGTAGCAGCCGTCCTTCTCGGCATGCGCCGCGGCAGGGAAGAAGAACACCTCGGTGTCGATCGCGTCGGTCTCCATCTCGCCGCGCTCGATTTCCGGGGAGTCGAGCCAGAAGGTCGCGGTTTCCGACTCGACCATGTCGCGCACGACGAGCCATCTGAGGTTGGCCATCGCGCGCCGCTCGAGCCGGGCGTTGGGCGCGCCGACGGCCGGGTTCTGGCCCATCACGAACAACCCATCGAGCACGCCGCCGTCAGCCATCTCGAGCCAGTAGCCGAAGTGCGAGTGGTCGCCGCTGATGCGCGGCAGCCAGCCGAACCCGAAGTCGTTCCCGGCCGAGGCCGCCTCGCCGTACCACGCCTTGAGCAGCGACACGATGTACCTGTCGAAGTTCGCCCACCAGCCCGAGTGGGTCCGATGCCGCCCCACGTAGTCCGCCAGCGTTCGCGAGCTGTCGCCGGCAGCCGGCATCGGCATGTAGCCCGGCAGGAGATCGTAGAGCGTCGGGATATCGGTCGATCCCTGGATCGAGGCGTGACCGCGGAGCGCCAGGATGCCTCCGCCGGGGCGTCCCACGTTGCCGAGCAGGAGCTGCAGGATCGCCGCCGTCCGGATGATCTGCACGCCGACGGAATGCTGGGTCCACCCGACCGCGTAGCAGATCGCTCCGGTGCGTTCCGGTCCGGACGCGCTGCAGAACGCGTCGGCCACGCGGAGGAACGCGTCGCGCGGCACGCCGCAGACCTCCTCGACCATCTCCGGCGTGTAGCGCGCGTAGTGACGCCGGAGGATCTGAAAGACCGTGCGCGGGTGCTGCAGCGAGGGATCGCGTCGCGGGACGCCTCCACTCTGCGCGCCGGAGCCGCCCGCCGGGGGATCAGGTTCCGTTGAAAGGTCGTAGGCCCAGCTTGCGTCCGAGTACGCGCCGCTGCTGGCGTCCCATCCCGAGAAGAACCCGCCCAGCTCCTCCGTGTCGCGGAACTCCTCGCCGATGATCGTCGCCGCGTTCGTGTAGTGGACGACGTAGTCGCGGAACTCGAGGCCGTGGGTCAGGACGTAATTCACCATCGCGCCGAGGAAGACCGTGTCGCTGCCGGCTCGCAGCGGCACCCACATGTCCGCCATGGCCGACGTGCGCGTGAAGCGCGGGTCCACATGGATGATCGTCGCGCCGCGCTCGCGCGCCGCGATCACGAAGCGGAACCCGATCGGGTGGTTCTCCGCCATCGACGATCCCATGATCAGGATCGCGTCGGCGTGCTGCAGGTCCTGCTGCGCGGTGGTAGCGCCGCCCCGCCCGAACGACGTGCCCAGACCGGGCACGGTGGAGCTGTGTCATATCCGGGCCTGGTTGCTTATGGCGACCATGCCGAGCCCGCCCGTGAACAGCTTTTTGATGAGGTAGTTCTCCTCGTTGGCGAGCGTGGCGCCGCCCAGGTGTGCGATGGATCGGCACTGCATCAGGGGCAGCGCGCCGCCGGGGCCGGGCTGTGACGGCTGGAAGTGACGCTCGCGCGACTCCCACACGCGGTCGGCCACCATGTCCATCGCGGTCTCAAGGTCCAGCTCGGTCCACGCACGCGCGCGGGGGGCGCGGTACTTCACACACGTGGCGCGCGCCGGGTGGGTGATCAGTTCGCGCGTCGCCGACCCTTTGGGGCAGAGATGTCCCTCGGAGATCGGCGATTCTGGATCTCCCTCGATCGAGACGATGCGGCCGTTGCGGTGGAAGATCAGCTGGCCGCAGCCGACACCGCAGTACGGGCAGACCGAGCGCGCGACGCTCGCGCCGGCGTGGCGGGGCCGCAGGGCCCGGGTGGCGTCCGACATCGCTTCAGGCCCAGTTCCATCGCCGCCCGAGGTGATCTGTTTCATCAGGGGCCAGCGTGCGACGAGGTCGAGGATGCCCATATTGGAAGGATGCTCGAGCGGCCGGAGGGGCCGGACCGCCTCGTATCATAACGTGCAATCTACGTCCGCAGCCTGCACCGTGGAGGTCGTCAGCAGGATGCAGGCTTTACGGGGTGTTCGCCGGGGACGGTTGCGGCGGGTTGCAGATTCACCCGGCCGGCCGCGACGGCGGGCAAATCCTCGAGCCCCGGGCCGGACCTCACTCGTAGTGCCGCGCCTCGGCCCACACGCTGCTGACCGGCGCGATCGATCGCCGTGCTACGTGGATCGCCATGCCGTCGCGCCAGCTCATACAATACGTGCAGCTCGTGGCGCCAACCGCCTGCACGTCGCGGAACAGCGCGTGCAGGTCGTCCGGATCGGCGCCGATCGCGATGAGCACGTCGGAATCCACGCCTTCGGCCAGGCTCCAGTGCCAGTACGAGTTCTGGCTCGCGATCGTGCGCGGCAGGCCATACGGCCGGCCGAGCAGATCGATCGCGCCGGCCTGCCCGTAGCTCGGCGCGTAGATGAGCGCCTGCCTGCGATCGTCCGGCGGCAGCGAGGCGTGGATGGACGCGACCTGCGCGACGAATTCCTCCCACCCCGTGCGATCGGCGAGCAGCTGCGGGATCAGCGACGTCTTTCCGCGCTCGGCGCTCGTCCGGATCCCGAGCCACGCGACGTAGCGCGCGAGCGTGTCGGGCGGCAGCACGCCGATCACGATCGGGGTCGCCGGCACGCAGCCGGCCAGCACCAGCGTCGTGACGACCGCGCGGGCCGTGGGGCTGCGTAACCAGCGCTCGATCACGACGGTGCCGGCGGCGATCAGGACAGGGTAGATGCCGAGCAAACGATCTGGCCGACTCTGCTGCGACACGATCAGCAGCGCCAGCAGCACGAGGTACGCAAGCCCCAGCGCGCGCCAGCGTGCACCCTCGCGGCTGAAGAGAAACCACCCGAGGCCGGCGAGCCACACGGGAGCGGTGAGCAGGCCCATGAAGCGCAACTGTTCGACGATGGTCGCGAGCGGAGGTGACGGCAGGTTCTTCAGAGTCGCCGCGTTCCGGTAGAACTCCAGCGACGGGAACCCGTTCACCACCTGCCAGATCGCGTTGGGCGCGGCCAGGGCCAGCGCGAGCGCGGCGCCCCGCCCGAACCAGCGGTTCCAGACGACCGTCCGCGCGCGCGTGAGGACCACGCCGATGCCGACGGCCGCGAGCAACGTGATCATCGTGTGCTTGCTCTCGAAACCGAGGCCCGCCAGCAGCCCGAGCGGCACCCACAGCCGCAAGTCGGCCTTGCGGACCAGACGCACGAACACCCAGGTGAACAGCACCCAGGCGAGCGCCTCGAACGCGTTCATCGAGAAGAAGCCTGTCATCGCCAGGACGCCCGGGGCGAGCGCCACGACCGCGGCGGTGGTGAGCGCGGCCCAGCGTCCTCCGCCGAACTCCAGCGTCATGCGACCGGCCGCCCAGACGACGACGGCGCCAGCGAGAAAGGCAGGGAGGCGCACGGCGAGCAGCGAGTCGCCCAGCACCGCCATGGTGGCGGCGAGCACGAGCGGCGCGAGCGGCGGATGGTCGACGTAGCCGAATGCCGGACGCCGCGCGCACGCCACGTAGTAGAACTCGTCGATGAAGTAGCCGTACTCACCGAAAACCGCGACGGCCGCCTGCAGCGCGACGAACGCTCCGGCCAGCGCCAGCAAGAGCAGGTTGAGGCGTTCGGTGGCAGGGTTCACGACCGTATTCTACGGGTGGGCGCCCGCCTCCGGCCGTAATTCACCGACCGCCAGTCGCCAGCGCCTGGCAGGACGGGGATAATCACCCCATGTCAGAACATGCCATCCGCGATCACCTGGTCCGGCTGCTCGACTGGGAAGACGCGCACGTCGGCTTCGACGCGGCCGTAGACGGGATCCCGGCCGCCCAGCGCGGCGTCCGCGCGACCGGCTTCGAGCACTCGCCCTGGCAACTGCTCGAGCACCTGCGCATCGCGCAGGAGGACATCCTCGAGTTCTGTCTGAACCCGAAGTACGAGCATACGATGAAGTGGCCCGACGACTACTGGCCGGGGGTCGCGCCGCCGAGCGATGCGGCCTGGCACGAGAGCGTCGCCAGGTTCAAGGAATCGCGCGAGAAGGTGAAGGCGCTCGCGCGCTTGAAGGACCTGACCGTGACGGTGCCGACCGGCAAAAAGGGCCAGACCTACCTGCGGGCCATTCTGCTCGTGGCCGATCACGCCGCATATCACGTCGGGCAGCTCGTCGCCGTCCGCCGGGCGCTCGGTATCTGGAAGTAGCTGCGCGATGGCCTACACGGCCTTCGCCATCTCCACGAGCGTCGTGACGGTGCGCCGGGCCGCGGCGAACTGAGGCTGGCCGACTGCGGACCGGCACGGCGCCCGTCGCGAGTCCGATCCGCTGATTGCCGTAGGCGACGAACGAGCGATCCGGGTTATAACGTTGGGAACGTCCATGACTGTCGCTCCGCGGGCCGGCCAGGATGCCCTGTCGGTTTTCTGCAGGTGCTTCGGCGCGCCGCGTGCGCTCATCGGCATGCTGCACGTCGGCGCCCTTCCCGGGACGCCGTCGGCGTCCCACTCGGTAGAAACGCTGATTCGGCTGGCTCTGACCGAGGCGAGTGTCTACCGGGACGCAGGATTCACGGCTCTGGCCATCGAGAACATGCACGACCGCCCGTATCTCAAGGGTCGGGTCGGCCCTGAAATCACCGCCGCCATGACCGCAATCGCCCGGGACGTGAAGCGCGAAACCGGGCTCCCGTTGGGCATTCAAGTGCTCGCGGCGGCGAATCGCGAGGCGCTCGCCATCGCGCACGCGTCAGGTGCCGACTTCGTCCGGGTCGAAGGATTCGTGTATGCGCACGTGGCCGATGAAGGAGTGATCGAGTCGTGCGCCGGCGAACTGCTTCGGTACCGGCACGCGATTGGCGCGGATGGCGTGCTGATATTCGCGGACATCAAGAAGAAGCACGGGGCCCATGCGATCACGGCGGACGTATCGATCGTCGAGACGGCCAAGGCCGCGGAGTTCTTCCTCGCCGACGGCGTCATCGTCAGCGGCGCCGCGACAGGCGAGCCGGCTTCTCCCGACGAGGTGCACGACGTCGTCCGGGCGTCGCGCGGACCGGTGCTCGTGGGATCCGGAATAACCCCAGCCAATCTCCCTCGTTATTCGACAGCTCACGGGTTCATCGTTGGCTCGTCGGTCAAACAGGGCGGCGTCTGGTGCAACCCGATGGATCGAGACGCCGTGCGCGCACTGGCCGGTGCGTTTGCTCAGCTGAGTCCCGCCCCGTGATCCCCGCGATCGTGCTGCTGGGCAACCTGCTCGTCGACGACGTGGTCTTTGCCGACGGCACGACGCGCATGGCGCAGCCGGGCGGCGCGCTGTTGTACGGCGCTCTTGCCGCGACGGCATGGGGGGCCCGCCCGGGGCTGGTCAGCGTCCTGGGCGACGATTATCCCGCCCGTGTCATCGAGAACCTTCGGCAGCGTGGCGTAGATCTCGCTGGCGTGCATCCGCTGGGCCGTGCGGGGGTCCGCACCTGGGTGCTGTACGAGGGGCGTGTCCGGCGGCTGATTCATCGCGTGGGTTGTCCGACGCACGAAGAGGTTTCCCCCGGGCCGGCCCTCATCCCTGCGGAGTGGGCCTCCGCCGGAGCGTTTCATCTCGCGCCGATGCCCTTCGAGGTGCAGCGCGTGTTGCTGGCGGCGCTCCGTGAGTGCCAAGCGACATTCGTTTCGATCGATCCTCATCAGCCGGTCACCGAGGAGACGCTTCCCGGATGGCGGGAGGCCCTGGCGGACGCCGATGCGTTCCTGGCGGGCGAGGATGAACTCCTGCTCGAAGGCGCGGCCGTCAATCCCGGCCGCGCGCTTTCTCGGCTCGTCAGCGGCCGGCTCCGCTTTGTCGTCTTCAAGCGGGGGGCAAGCGGAGGGATCGTCTACGACGCACACGCCGAACGTTTCTACTCCTGGGACGCTCGTGCTGACGCTGTCGTGGATGAGACCGGCGCTGGCGACGCCTTCGGCGTGGGGTTCGTGCTCGCGCACCTCGAGGGGCTGCCGGTCGAAGCCTGCCTGCACCGCGCCGTCGTCACGGCAAGCTTCGCGCTCGGGGGGTGGGGACCTGACGCGCTGTTTGCGGCCGCGCGCGCGCATGCCGAGGCCCGGTTGCGCGAGTGGTACGGCGGCGGGGCACGGCGGTGAAGGAGCTGTACGAATACGGCGACGAGGTCGCGCGAGCCCTTGCCAGCAAGGCGCCGGTGGTTGCGCTCGAAACAACCCTCGTCACCCAACGGCAAACATCGGACCTTCGCGCAGGCTGCGGCGTCAGCGATCCCGGGTGTATCCAATGGGCGGGAAACACCGATTCCACCTCCGGACATTCGATGTGGCGGCGGTCCTGCAGGCGAACGCGAGCTTGACGCCTATTACGATGACGGATATATTACCGTTACGGTAATATGTCACCAGCGCCGCTCACGCCCGCCGTCTTCCACATCCTGCTCGCACTCGCTGAGGGTCCACTGCACGGCTACGCGATCATGCAGGCCGTCGAGGAGTCGGCCGGATTGGCCATGGGGCCGGGGACCATCTACGGCACGCTCGAGCGGCTCGAGGCGTGCGGCTTCGTCAGGGAGCTGCCGTCGGCGGCCCGTGCGGATCGTCGTCGCACGTTCACACTCCAGCCGGCCGGGCGCGCGGCGCTCCAGGACGAGGCGCGCCGGCTCGCGCGCCTGGCGGCGCTCGTGCGCGCGAAGCGACTGATTCCGCGGGAGTCCTGATCCATGCGCGAGCACGGCTTCTCGCGCGCCGCGTACCGCCTGCTCCTCCGCCTGTACCCGCGCGGCTTCCGCGAGCGGTTCGCGCGCGACCTCGAAGCCGACTTCCTCGAGATGGCCCGCACGCGCGGGCCGGCCTTCGCGTGGCGCCGGGCGCTGGCCGACGTGGTTCGGGCCGTTCCTCTCACCGCGAGCGACGCGGCGGGCGAGCGCGCCCGCACCGCGCGCATTGGCGGCCCGATTGCGCCGCCCGGAGATCCGTTCATGCGATCCCTCCTGTTCGACGTGCGTCACGCGGTCCGCGCGCTGCTGAAGGCGCCGGCGTTCACGATCGTCACCATTTTGACGCTCGCCCTGGGCATCGGCGCGAACAGCGCCGTCTTCAGTTTGGTCAACGCTGTGCTGCTGCGCCCCCTCGGCTTCGCCGACCCGGAGCGGCTGATGTTCGTGTACGAGGCCATTCCGGAATCGGGTGTTGCACTCTTCGATGTCTCACCCCCGGATTACCTCGACCTCGTTCAGTATCAGCGGTCGTTCTCCGCGATCGGTGCGCACCGCACGCGCATGATGGAACTGTCGGGGAGCGGCCAGCCGGAGCAGATCGACGCCGCCGAGATCACGTCGTCGCTCTTCGGCGTGCTCGGTGTCGGCGCGGCGCAGGGGCGCGTCTTCCTCGCCGGGGAAGACCAGCAGGAGTCGGACGTCGCGATCATCAGCCACGGCCTCTGGAGGCGGCGCTTCGACGGACGCGAGGCGCTCGGGGCCGCCATCGTGCTCGACCGAAAGCCCTACACCATCGTCGGCATCATGCCCGCCGGGTTCGAGTTTCCCAGACGCGGCGCCGCGTCGAACGCGACTCCCGCTGAGGTCTGGCTCCCGCTCGTCTTCACGCCGTTCGAGAAGCAGGCGCGAAGCATGATGTACAACCACTCGGTCATCGGGCGTCTGCGCGACGGCATGTCGCCCGCGCAGGCGGCGGCCGACACCGCGGCGCTCGCCCGCCGGATCCAGGACAACTATCCCGCCGCGATCCGCAACGCGTTCACGCTCGTGATCGGGACGAAGATGCTGACCGACGAGCTGTCGGGGCAGGTACGCCGGCCGTTGATGATCCTGCTGGGCGCCGTCGGCCTGGTGTTGCTCGTGACCTGCGCGAACGTCGCGAACCTGATTCTCAGTCGATCGGTCGCGCGGCAGCGCGATATCGGCGTACGCGCGGCGCTCGGCGCCGGCCGCCTCAGGCTGTTCCAGGTGCTGCTCGGCGAGGCGCTGCTACTCGCCGCGTGCGGGGGGGCACTGGGGCTTGCGCTCGGGTACTGGGGCCTGAAGACCATCCCCGCCGTGCTCACGACGAGCCTGCCTGGCATCGGCGATGTCGTGCTGGACTGGCGCGTCGTCGCCTTCACCAGCGCGCTGTCGCTCGGCAGTGCGATCGTGTTCGCGCTCGTCCCGCTGGTAGCGGGGATGCGCCGCAACCTGCACGATCTGCTGCGCGAGGGTTCGGCGCGGGCCACTGGTGGACGCCGGCAGCACCGCCTGCAGTCGGGCCTTGTCGTCACGAGCGTGGCGTTCGCGTTCATCCTGCTCGTCTTGGCGGGGCTCTTCATCCGCAGCTTCAGGAATCTGGTCTCGGTCGAGTCGGGGGTCGGCGCCACCAACGTCCTGAGCCTGCAGGTGCGGCTGCCGTTTGCGGCCTACAACGAGGGGCCGCGGATCCGGTGGTTCTATCGCGCGCTCGAGGAACAGCTACGTACGCTGCCGGGCGTCCGCGCGGTGTCGATTGCGAGCGACCTTCCACTCGAACCCGACGGGGAGCGCCGTGCGTTCACACCCGAGAACAGCGCGACCGAAGGACTGCAGCAGACTACGGCGGTCACGTGGGTGCACGGCGACTTCTTCGGGACCTACGGCATCCCAATCTTCACCGGCCGAGCGTTCTCTTCCGACGAGCAGCGCGAGAACCGTGACGTGGCGATCGTCAGCAAACGTCTCGCAAGCAGTTACTGGCCCGGCGGGAATCCCCTTGGCAAGCGCCTGAAGTGGGGCCTCCCCATGTCGACTGCGCCCTGGCTTACCGTCGTCGGCGTCGCGGGCGACGTCGTCGAAGGACCGCCCGGGAGCGACCCTCTCATCCACGTCTATGTCCCGTACACGAACGTGCCGGATGCAGGACTCGCCCATCCGCTGGCCGGTCTGTGGCGGCGCCTGGTGATCGGTGTCCACGGCAATCAGGACGCGCTGACGTTCGCCGGAAGTGCGCGCGCGATGATCGCCGCCCTGGATCCGGCGCTGGCGATCTCGGACGTCCGGACGATCGCGCAGCTCGAGCGCGACCGATCGGCGCCCCAGCGCTTCAGCGCGATGGTGATCTCCGGGTTCGGCGCCGGTGCGCTGCTGCTCGCCAGCATCGGCCTCTACGGCGTGCTGGCCTTCTCGGTTTCGCAGCGCACGCGCGAGATCGCGGTGCGGCTGGCGCTCGGCGCTCCGCGCGGCGACGTGCTGCGCCTCACGGTCCGTGAAGGCATGACACTCGTCGCCATCGGTCTGGTGATCGGGGCGATCGGCGCGGCGGCGGCGACGCGGCTGCTGAGGGCCACGCTCTTCGAGACCAGCGTCTACGATCCGCTGACGTTTGCGACGGTTCCGTTGCTGCTTGGCTTCGTGGCGCTGGCGGCGTCGTGCCTGCCGGCGCGCCGCGCCGCGGCCGTCGACCCGATAATCGCGCTCCGGATGGATTGAGCGGCTCGATCTTCGCATCGCTGCCCTCGTCGGACGGAACCCCTTCCAGGCTTCTCGTCGTCTATGATCGTCCCGACTCCCACGGGCGCGCTCGTCCGGGGCGTCCTGGAACGCGGCCGATGACTACCAGGTCATCCCGGGAGGCATCCGTGACGCTGCGGCGAGTCCTGATCGCCCTCCTGGCCGGCGCGCTCGGCGGGTTCTCCATCTTCGGCGTGCTGGTGTACCGCGCCTCGTCGGTCGAGCACCTCGAGCCGGCCGAAGCGCTCGAACGATTTGCCGCGATCCGCAGGGACGGCAGTCCGCGCGAGCCGCTGCTGACGTTCGACGAGGACGGACGAGTCGTGCGCCGGCGTACGCTGCCCGCTGATGCACCGGCACCGCTGTCCCGGCTGCGCGCGCTCGCGTATCAGGCGACAGACAGGCGGCTCGTCTCCGTCGATATGCCGTTCTGGTTCTTCGAGCTGAAGGCGCCTGCGGCCGGGTATGTCCTCGGCGGGACGGGGCTGGATCTCGACCGGCTCGGGATCACCGCCGCCGATCTGAAGCAGCATGGTCCCGGCATCGTCGTCGATCACACGCGGCAGAACGGGGACCGGCTGCTCGTCTGGACCGAGTAGCACGGCCTCGAGGCGATGCTCAACGCGGCCGGTGAAAGTCGCGCGATCTACCGGAGGGTGATGCTTCGAGCCGGTAATCGTCAATGCGCAAGCTGGTCTGGTCTTCAGGTTCTAATCCGTTGGATGCGGAGAGCTGGTGTTCTCGTCACTTGTCCTCCTCATTCTCGCCAGCTATCTGCCAGCACGCGGCGCGGCGGCGGTGGATCCGATCGCGGCGCCGCGGGTGCAGTAGCTGGGGCGCTGACAACCATGATGGGGTGCTGCACCGTTGCCGCTCCCCTGCCCCTACTCCGTCCGCAGCGCCACCAGCGGGCTCACGCGCGTCGCCCGTCGCGCCGGACCGGCCGAAGCGAGCGCCACCACCAGGAACAGCAGCAGGGGTACGGCGAGGAAGCTGACCGGATCGTGGGGCGAGACGCCGTAGATCAACGAGCGCAGGGACCGCGCCAAGAGGACTGCGCCGAGAGTCCCGGCCGCGATGCCGCTAAGAGCGATCGTCAGGGCGCCGCGCATGACGAGCGCAAGGATATCGCCCGGCCGGGCGCCAAGCGCGGTGCGCACGCCGAACTCGCGCGTCCGCTGCGCGATCAGGTATGACACGGTTCCAAACAGCCCTACGGCCGCGACGAGGAGCGCGAACAGCCCGAACCCGCCGATCAACACCGCATAGGTGCGCGGGCGCGCGAGGCTGTTCAGCAGCCGCTCCTCCATGGTGGCGATCGAGTCGATCGCGATCGAAGGATCCTCGTCGTGGAGAATCGCCCGGAGCGCCGGTGCAAGCATGGACGGGTCGGCCGCGCTGCGGATCACGAACACCAGGTCCGAGACGCTGGTGTCCCACTGCGCATGAGTGAAGAACAGCTCCGGCTGCGGGGGGTCTGTCAGGCCGCCGAAGACGCCGGGCGCCACGCCGGTCAGGCCGCCCTGCCGCACGTCGTCCACGACGCCGACCACCTCCCATTCGCGTCGCGAGCCGGCGACGAACGTCAGGATCCGGCCCACGGGATCGGCGCCCACGTACCGAGCGGCGAACGTTCTGTTCACGACGACAACCGGCCGTGAGGACGATGTGTCGCGTCGGTCCAGCGCGCGTCCGGCGACGACGCGGAGCCGGAGCGCATCGAAGTACTCCGGATGCACCGTGCGCATGATCGTCTGAGCCTGAAGCTTCACCCCCGGATCCCCGGGCGATGGCAGCGTGAGGCCGCGAAAGCCGCCCGTCGTCACGTAGGGCAGGGCGTTGCCGAAGGCGACGTGCGTCACGCCGGGCAGCGATCGCAGGCGCGCCTGCGCGCGTTCGAGCGCAGCCGCTCCCGCTGCGAACGGCCGCGGCCGGATCGTCAGGTGCGCGGTCAGCACGTCGTGCGGATCGAAGCCCCGGTCGGCAGAAACCAGGGCGGCAAAGCTGCGTGCGAGGAGTCCGGTCCCGACGAGCAGCACGCAGGCAATCGCAACCTGGAGCATCATCATCGTTGCGCGAATGCGTCCCGCACGCCGTCCGGCCGAAGATGCGCCCGCCATCGTGCTGTCGGAGGAGAGCGCCTCCGGCAGGTTCTGACGGATCTGCAGCGCCGGTGCCAGTCCGGAGGCGACGCCTGCGACCAGCCCCGTCGCCAGGCCAAACAACATCACCGCTCCGTCGAGACGCACGTCTTCCGCCCGCGGGAAATCGGGTGGCAGGAGCGCCGGCAGCAGTTGATGCAGCAAGGCCGCAACGAGAAGGCCCGCGAGGCCGCCTGCGACCGCGAGCACGGCGCTTTCGACGATCCACTGACGCACGAGATCTGTCCTGCTGGCGCCGATCGCGGCGCGCACGGCCATCTCGCGCCGGCGCCGCACCGCGCGCGACGACTGCAGCACGAGCACACTTGCAAGGGCGGCGCAGAAGAGAAGAACGACCGCGCCCAGCAGGATGACCAGTGCTGGACGGACGTCGTCTGTCAGCGCGGCGCGTGCCGGCGTGGCCGACACGGCCACTTCTCCGTCGCTACCGAAAAGCGCGACCGCGGCGAGCCCCAGCTTGGGCGCGGCGCGGCCGCGCGACGTCCCCTCGCCGGCGGCCTGTTCGGGCGTGACGCCGGGACGAATCCGCGCGACGGCATTGAAGATCATGGCGCGAATGACACCGGCGCCGGCTTCCACCCGCGCCACCTGAAGCGGCAGCCAGGCTTCCGCCTCGCGATCCGGAAAGGTGAAATCGCGCGGCATGACGCCGGCCACGACCACCGGCCGGTCATCGAGGCGGATCGTGCGCCCCACGACGTCCTCCGCGCCACCGAAACGGCGCTGCCAGAGCCGATATCCGAGGAGCACGGCATGCGGACCGTCGCTGCCGGCATCCTCATCAGCGAATGGTCTGCCTGTGGCGGGGTGCACCCACAGCACGCGAAAGAGGCTCGTTGTCACGCGGCCGACCCGCACGCGCTCCGGCTCTCCGCTGCCAGCCGTGAGGGTCATCGGCTGCGTACGCATCCAGCCCCCGATGTCTTCGACGGTCTCCGGAGCCTCTCGCCACGCGTGGTAGGTCGTATTGCTGATCGTCCAGGGAATTCGCCCCCGGTTGCCGCCCCGCCACTCCTGGAGCCGGACGATGCGGTCAGGCTCGGGCCAGGGGAGCGGCCGCACGAGCACGCCATAGGCGAGACTGAAGAACGTCGTCGTGGCGCCGACGCCGAGCGCCATGATCGCAATGGTGACGAGGCTGAACGCGCGTGACCTCGAGAGTGTCCGGACGACGTACCGCAGGTCGCGCCCGAGTCCTACTCCCATGCCGCGACCATGCCGAACGCCAGTTTCAGCTCGATGTAGCGGGTCATGGGCAGCAGCGCGAAGCGTTCGCCACGCAGGGCAACCGTCGCCGGATCGCGGAAGGCGATCGGCTTCGGCTTGTCATCACCCGGAAAGCGTCCCGTGCTCAACACGTCGATACTGACGCCATGTTCCATGTCGAGCAGTTTGCCGGTTTCGGCAACACCTTTCTCGTGCCCCTTTCCGAGGTGTCTGCGCTTGAACTCCTGAAGGTGCTCATCCCGCATGAACAGATCCACGTCGACGGTTACTCGCCTGTATCCGCACTCATTGAGTGCGAAGGCGCCAAATGATGGCGTTCGGGAGATGCTCGGTTTCGAGAATGGCGGTCAATCGATACAGCGCGAGCTGTGCATCGGCCTGGCCTCTGAAGAACCTTTCGCAGTAGGCTGCGCCCTGAACGAACCGGGCCTCGGCCTCAGGGGAGAGTCGGCCGGCACCCCAGCGAATTCCCTCAGGAGATCGTCTCGCAGATGGCACGAATCAGCGTACTACACCGATATCACGCGGACCAACGCGTGGTGACCGGCTGTACCCGCCAGACGATCAGGCGCCCATCTCCCGAGATCACGATTGGCGGATCGGCTGACCCTCGAGGAGCATCTGTACATGACGGAGCAGGCGCGAGCCGGCACAGAGACCCGGACGCCGCCCGGAGTTCTGACGCGGGCGTTCGAAATAGCTGTTTCATGGCGTCGACTGGCGGAGCTGATCCTCAGCGAACTCTCTCATGCTTCCCATCGTCTAACGATGGGAAGGTCGATACATGGCGCTCACCAATCAACCGCCCGATCTGCTGCCCGGCACCCTGGACATGCTGATCCTCCGCACGTTGATCACCGGGCCGAAGCATGGCTACGGCATCGCCGAGCGGCTGCGACAGGTATCGCGGGACGTCCTCCAGGTCGGTGAAAGCTCGCTCTATCCAGCGCTGCAGCGCCTCCTGCTGAATGGCTGGGTGAAGGCCGAGTGGGGCGCCTCGGACAACAACCGCCGCGCGCGCTATTACACGCTGACGGCCGCGGGCCGGAAGCGGCTGGCCGCCGAACGTCAGGAGTTCGATCGGCTCGTCGTCGCCATTCAACGCGTGATGGAGACGGGCTGAACGGAGTTCAAGGGTCAGTTGCGAGAGGTTCCGATGCGCGTGCTGTTCCGTCGCCTCCGCTATGTCCTGCTCGGCCGCGACGACGACTTGCGCGAGGAAATGGAGGTCCATCGCGCGATGCGGCAGGCGCAGCTCGAGCAGGACGGGATGTCGCCGGCCGAGGCGGCCGCGGCGAGCTGCCGGGCGATGGGCAACGTCGCGCTGGCGCGCGAGGACGCCCGCGCGATCTGGCTCTGGCCGTGGCTCGACAGCGTCCGGCAGGACGCCAGGTACGCGCTTCGCGCCATCGCCCGTCAGCCTGGGTTCAGCGTCATCGCCGTCGGGACGCTTGGCCTTGCGATCGGCCTGAACACCGCTGTCTTCGACATCTACAGCGCTCTCACTTTGCGGCCCTGGCGTGCCGCCGATCCGCAGCGTCTGGTGACGATCTATAGCCTCAGCGATCGCGACCTGCGGGCGCGGGCCGGCGGCG
>DATIEW010000489.1:0-4854 GCA_035455585.1 Vicinamibacterales bacterium
ATCCGGCCGGCGACGGCGTCCTCGTTCCGGCTCCGAGCTACCCGCTGTTCGAGCATCTTACCCGGCTCGACGGCGTCCGGGCGTGGCCGTACCGCCTCGAGTATCACGGGCGGTGGGCGCTCGACCCCGGCAGCCTCGACAGGGTCTGGTCGGATAGCGTTCGCGCCGTGCTGGCGGTGAGCCCGAACAACCCCACGGGCTCGGTTCTGACCGGCGCCGAGCTGGAGGAGGTCGCCTGCCGTTGCCTCGAACGCGGCGCCGCGCTGATCATCGACGAAGTGTTTGCGGACTACCCGCTGGCCGTACCGCAGATGGGTGATCCCGGCGCAGGTCCGCCGGCCGGTGCGAGCGATCCCTGTCCACCGTGCCTGACGTTCCGGCTCGGCGGCCTCTCGAAATCGGCCGGCCTTCCCCAGGTCAAGCTGGCGTGGATCGCCGTGCAGGGGCCCGACGGGCTCGCGTCCGAGGCGATGGAACGGCTCGAGTTGATGTGCGACACCTATCTGTCGGTGTCGACGCCGGTGCAGATCGCGGCGCCGTCGCTCATCGCGTCCGGCGCGTCGATCCGCACGCAGATCCAGGATCGCGTGCGCACGAACTACCACGGGCTGCGGGCGCTCGCGTCGGGGTATCCCGGGATCGAGGTACTGAACGCCGAGGCCGGATGGTCGGCGGTGGTCCGGGTCCCGGCCACCCGTGCGGAAGAGGAGATTGTGCTCGGACTGATCGAACGCGCGGCGGTGCTCGTGCATCCAGGCTTCTTCTTCGACTTTCCGCACGAGGCGTTCCTCGTTCTCAGCCTGCTGTCCGACCCGCGCGCCTTTTCGGAGGGCGCGCGCAGGGTCGTTGAGTACGCCGTTGCCTGACCGTGCGGCATCGTCGTTCTCCGTGGGCCGCCACGCGGGCATCCTGGTGCCTCTCTTCTCGATCCCGTCGCGGCGGGCGTGGGGCATCGGCGAGATCCCTGATCTCGTGCACCTCGGCCACTGGATGGAGGCGGCGGGCCTCGATTTCGTCCAGCTCCTCCCGGTCAACGAGATGCAGGAGGGTGAGCACTCGCCGTACTCCGCGCTGAGCGCGATGGCCATCGACCCGGTCTTCATTGCGCTCGACGACGTGCCCGACTTCGTCGAGCCCGGTGCCGAGTCGGTACTGACGGTCGACCAGCGTTCCCGGCTCGCCGCCGCACGTGCCGCGGCAGCGGTCGACTACCCCATCGTGCGCGACGTGAAGGGGCGCGCGCTCCGCGCGGGGTTCGCGAGATTCCTCGGACACGAATGGGCTGCGGGTTCGCCGCGGGCGGTCGAGTTCCGCACGTTCCGCGCGCGCGAGCGGTGGTGGCTCGCTGACTATTCACTGTTCCGCGCGCTCCACGACGAGAATGGGGGCCGTCACTGGCAGGACTGGGAGCCGTCCGTGAGGGACCGCGATCCGGTGGCGCTCTCGCACGCGCGCGGGCGCCTGTCGGAGGAGATCCTGTACTTCGATTACATCCAGTGGCTGGCCCAGCAGCAGTGGCAGCGTGTGAGGCGTCTGCTGGCGCCAGTCGGGATCTTCGGCGACTTCCCGTTCATGGTGAGCGGCAACAGCGCCGACGTCTGGGCGCGCCAGGACGAGTTCCGCCTGGACGCGACCGTGGGCGTCCCGCCCGATGCCTTTTCCGAGACCGGGCAGGACTGGGGATTGCCCGTCTACCGCTGGGACGCCATCGCCGCCGGCGGATATCAGTGGCTGCGGCAGCGGACGCGGAGGTGCGTGGAGCTGTACGACGGCTTCAGGATCGACCATCTGGTGGGCTTCTACCGGACGTTCGTGCGCGAGCGCGACGGCACGAGGTCATTCGTTCCGGACGCTGAGCCCACGCAGCGCAGCCAGGGTGAGCGGCTGCTCGATCTGTTCCGCGCGCACGGGTCTTTCGTGATTGCCGAGGACCTCGGCACCGTTCCGGATTTCGTGCGTGAGTCCATGGAAGGGCTCGGCGTGCCGGGGATGAAGGTGCTGCGGTGGGAGCGTGAATGGGAGCAGCCAGGCCGGCCGTTCCGCGATCCTGCCGGCTATCCCGCGATCTCCGTTGCGACGAGCGGCACACACGACACCGAGCCCATGGCCGAATGGTGGGATTCGGCCGACCTTGCCGAGCGGCAGCTGGTGCTCGAGCTGCCAGCCCTGGCCCGTTCGGGCTGCCGCGCGGAAGAGCCATACTCCGCGCGGATCCGGGACGCCCTCCTGGAGGTGCTCTTCAACGCCCGCTCGACCCTGGTGCTGCTCGCGGTTCAGGACGTCTTCGGATGGCGCGATCGCATCAACATCCCGGCATCCATCGGAGAGCAGAACTGGACCTGGCGTCTGCCGTGGCCGGTCGAGGATCTGCTGGTCAACGGCGAAGCCGTCGAGCGCGCCCGGTTCCTGCGGGCGCTCGCGGAGCGGTGCGCGAAAGCCGTTCCGTGAGGCCTTGTTCCGGAGACGGAGGACACGGAGTTATCCACCACGGAGACACGGAGGGCACGGAGAGTGAGGAACACGCAGCGCACTGGCCTTCCCGGCCCTCCCTCGATCCCACCGGGCCGGCCTTAGCCGGCCGCGCCACCGGGGGACATGGCGTTCGCCCGACAGATCCTCCGTGCTCCACGTGCCTCCGTGGTGAGATCCTCCGTGCCCTCCGTAATCTGCGTTCTCCGTGCCCTCCGTAGTCTCCGCGCATCCTGATAAGATCCCTCCCTATGCTCGATGCCACCACCCCAGACATCGATCCCGCTGCAGTACGCACGGCCCAGGAGCGCCTCGATGCCCACGTCCGGGAGATCGTGCGCTGGCACTTCGACCCGGCCACAGGGTGTCCGTTCTGGCTCGATCGGAAGAAGTCGCTTGGCTTCGACCCCCTCCGGGACATCAACGGCTTCGCGGATCTCCGCAGGTTCGGCCAGTTCGAGGACGAGTGGCTTCGCGGCGGGCCGGTTCGACGCTGGGTTCCGATAGCCTATGCGGACAGGCCGATCTACGTGTTCGAGACCGGCGGCACGACCGGCATCCCCAAGACACGCGTCAACGTGGACGACTTCCGGATCGACTACGAGACTTTCAGCGGGACGCTGCCCGACGAGCAGTTCCCGAGGGGGGCGAACTGGCTGATGCTCGGGCCGAGCGGGCCCCGCCGACTGCGCCTCTCCGTCGAGCACCTCGCGCAGTTCCGCGGCGGCATCTCGTTCTGCGTGGACCTCGACCCGCGCTGGGTGATCAAGCTGATACAGCGCGGGCTGGGCGAACAGCTCCAGGCCTACAAGGACCACGTCATCGACCAGGCCGTCACCATACTCCAGGCCGGGCACGATATCCGCTGCATGTTCACCACGCCGAAGCTCCTCGAGGCGCTGGCGCTGCGACTCGAGTCGATGGGCACCACGATCCGGAAGGCCGGGATCACCGGCATCTTCTCCGGCGGCACCGAGTTCACGCCCCAGTGGAACCGGTTCGCCCACGAAGAGCTGCTCGACGGCGCCTACATGACGCCGACCTACGGCAACACGCTGATGGGCCTGGCCGCCAGTCCGCCGTCGGGGCCGCACAACAACTACAAGATCATCTACTACGCTCCGCAGCCGCGCGCGGTGATCGAGGTCGTCGACTTCGACGACCCGGAGAAGCTCGTGGACTACGGCCAGACCGGCCGCGTGCGGCTGACCACCCTGACGAAGGAGTTCTTCATGCCGGGCTTCCTCGAGCGCGACGAGGGAGAGCGGGAGCCGCCCTTCGCGCGCCACCCGTGGGACGGCGTCAGCGGGGTGCGTCCCTATCGCGGCTTCGCCGCCATGACGACGGTCGGGGTGTATTGAACGGTAATGCCGAATGGGTGATTCGGTGCATCCTGGGCCCTTTCAGGCATACGCTGAATCGGCAAGTCGATGCCGCCCCGGGAACCAGTAAGATCGGCGGCGCATCATGCCCCTAGCCACAGGCGCGACCCTGGGCCAGTTCGTCGTCGTTTCCACTCTCGGTGCCGGGGGCATGGGAGAGGTCTACCGCGCGCGCGACACCCGCCTGGGACGAGAGGTGGCGATCAAGCTGCTGCTCAGCGAGGTCGCGAAAGATCCCGAGCGCCTGGCACGGTTCGAGCGCGAGGCGCGGGTCCTGGCGTCGCTCAACCACTCGAACGTCGCGACACTGTTCGGCTTCGAGACTGCGGGTGGCTCGAGCTTCCTGGTGATGGAGCTGGTCGAGGGTGAGACTCTTGCCGAGCGCATCGCGCGGGGCAGGATCCCGCCCGCCGAGGCGATCGCGATCTTCGTGCGGATCGCCGACGGACTCGCCGCCGCCCACGAGAAGGGGATCGTGCATCGGGACCTCAAACCCGCCAACGTCAAGCTCACCCCCGACGGCGGGGTGAAGATCCTCGACTTTGGGCTCGCCAAGGCGCTGACCCCGGAGAGCCAGACGAGCCGCAGCGACTCGCTGTCGCACTCGCCGACCCTCACTGCGGCCGCGACTCTCCGGGGTGTCATCCTCGGGACCGCCGCCTATATGGCCCCCGAGCAGGCGAAGGGGGGTGAGGTCGACCGTCGCGCCGACGTCTGGGCGTTCGGGGCCTGCCTGTTCGAGGCTCTCGCCGGGCGGCGTGCCTTCGCGGGCAGGGATGCCACCGAGGTGATGGCCGCAGCCCTGACGCTCGAGCCCGCGTGGGACGCTCTTCCAGAGATCGCTCCCTCGCTGCGCCGGCTTCTCGCGCGCTGCCTGAGTAAGGAACCACGGGAGCGCCTGCACGACATCGCGGACGCGCGGCTGGAGCTCGAAGAGGCCCTGCGCGAGGAGGGGACGAACTGGATTTCGCCCGAGCCCGGCGCACGAAGAAGGTGGCTTGTG
>DATIEW010000490.1:0-5807 GCA_035455585.1 Vicinamibacterales bacterium
GGAATCTGTCGTTGATCGCGCTGGTGGACGGCGACCCGTCGGACAGCATCGCCGCGCTCACGAGCGCGATGCGCGATGTCGATCCATCGATCCCCGTCTACAACGCGCAGCCCGTCGATGCGATTGTCGAACGATACTTCGCGGCCCATCGGCTGTCGGGCACGCTGGTATCGAGCTTCGCCGTCGTCACGCTGCTCGTCGCGGCGATCGGCCTCTACGGTCTGATCGCGCAGCTCGTTGCCGAGCGGGTTCGGGAGATTGGCATCCGGCTCGCGCTCGGCGCCGAGCCGGCCGCGGTCCGCCGCCGCGTCGTCCGGTACGGCGCCGTTCACGCACTGGCCGGGGCGGCGGTCGGCGCGCTTGGCGCGTCGGCCGCACTCCGGGTGTTCGGCGCCGTACTGCCCGGCCTCGATGCGCCGGGCGCCGGCACCTTTGCCGCCAACACCGGCATGCTGCTGCTCGCCGCGCTCGCGGCTGCCTGGATTCCATCGTCGCGTGCCGTTCGCGTCGATCCGGTGGCGGCGCTGCGGGAGTGAGGACCCGTTCGCCACCATCCGCGAATCCCGGGCGCGAAACGCCGCCGCCTTCTCACCGCATCGATCTATCGGGGAGTAGACTATGCGCCGGCCGTTCGGCTCGGTCGGCGCTTCAGCGCCCGACGTCTCGCCGGATGACCGCTTCGTCGTCGCCCTGGTGCGCTCGTGGGGCGGTTTCTCGCGCGAGCTGGTGTCCATACCAATCTCGGAGAGACTCGAGGTGGGGCGAAGCGCTGTGGTTGAAATCACACCACTTACTGGTGAATAATTCACCAGCAAATGCCGGATAATTCTGGACTGTTCGGCCGCCACATACAACCGGCCCTGGAGGCCGCCCTCGCCGATACTCCAGTCGTACTCCTGGTTGGACCGCGCCAGGTCGGCAAGACCACGCTGTGCCGACTTCTGGCCGATCGCCAGGGTGGGCGGCTCCTATCCCTCGACGACGCCGCGACGCTGGCTGCTGCCAGCGGCGACCCGGCGGGCTTCATTACCGCCCTCGATGGCCCGGTCGTCATCGACGAGATCCAGAAAGCTCCGGCGCTACTTCCAGCCATCAAGCTTGCGGTCGACCGGCGCCGCCGGGCGGGACGGTTCTTGCTGACCGGCTCCGCCGATGTGCTGGCGCTTCCGCGCGTTTCAGAGTCGCTCGCCGGGCGCGTCGAGCTGCTCACACTCTGGCCTCTCTCTCAGGGCGAGCTCGGCGGCCGGAAGGAAGGTTTCATCGACGCGCTTTTTGCGAGAGAACCGCTGGCGACGGGCATGCCCGGCGAAACGCGTGGCCTGTTGGTCGAACGAGCGCTCCGCGGCGGCTTCCCGGAGGCGGTCTCGCGTCACAACCCCGAACGCCGGCGGGCGTGGTTCCGCTCGTACGTAACGACCATGATCGAGCGCGACGTGCGTGATCTCGGCCATATCGAAGGCCTCACCGATCTCCCGCGACTCTTGAGTCTGTTGGGGGCGCGCTCGGCCTCTCTGCTCAACATGGCCGAGCTGGCCCGCAGCCTCGGCATCCCGCACACGACGCTGACCCGCTACTTGGCATTGCTCGAACGGGCCTTTCTGGTGCGGCGCCTTCCAGCGTGGGCCGGGAACCGGGCGCGCCGGACCGTCAAGACTCCGCGAGTATGCATCCCCGACACAGGGCTGCTGGGGCACCTCGCCGGGCTGACACCCAGCCGTCTGGCCGATGACCTGACGGCAGTGGGCCCGCTGCTGGAGACTTTCGCCGCGAACGAGATCACCAAGCAGTTCGGCTGGAGTCGAACTCAGGCCGAGCTGCTCCACTTCCGCACCCACTCCGGCATGGAAGTCGACCTCGTCCTCGAAGCCGACGACGGCCGTCTCGTCGGTATCGAGGTGAAGGCCGTCGCGACCGTCGGTGTCGCCGACTTGAAGGGTCTCAACGCCTTGCGTGACGTCGCCGGGAAGCGTTTCCACCGCGGTATCCTGCTCTATACCGGCCGCGAAACGGTGCCCTTTGGCTCGGATCTATGGGCGCTGCCGATGAGCACGCTCTGGCAGCTTGGCGCCCGGTTCGCAAAGCGATGACCGCGCGGCTCGAGCAAAGGTGCGACTTGGCTACGGGCCCGAAGACGAGGGACCGTAGGACCTATGCCTTGACAGTCGCCGAGCGATTACACCGCGCGGCGTCTCTAGCGCACCGTCACCCTCACCGTCGTGGCTGGTGCGAAGTGTCCAAGGAATGTGCTGCGAGCCAACCCCTCCCGGCGTCGCCAGCCTGTTTGCACTACACTGTCGCAGGTGCAGCTGACCGCGGGCTTCCGCCTCGGTGCCTACGACATCGTCGCACCGCTCGGCGCGGGCGGCATGGGCGCGGTGTACCGCGCGCACGACGCCAGGCTCGATCGCGATGTCGCCATCAAGGTCCTGGCCGACTCGCTGGCCCGGGACGAGTCCGCGCTCGCCCGCTTCGAGCGCGAGGCGATGAGCGTCGCGAAGCTCTCGCATCCCAAGATCCTCGCGATCTTCGAGTTCGGCGAGCACGCCGGAACCGCGTTCGTTGTCATGGAGCTGGTGGACGGCGAGACGCTGCGAAAACGGCTGGAGCAGGGGCCCATCCCGCCGCGCAAAGCCGTCGCCTTCGCGCTGCAGATTGCCGCCGGCCTCGGCGCCGCGCACGCGCGCGGCATCGTTCACCGCGATCTCAAGCCCGAGAACGTGATGATCACGCGCGACGACCGGGTCAAGATCCTGGACTTCGGCCTGGCGAAGAGCGCGGCCACGCAGGGCGACGTCTCGTCAGCCGCAACCCACCTCGCCGGGACCACACCCGGCACGGTGCTCGGCACGTTCGCCTACATGGCGCCCGAGCAGGTGCGTGGGATGGCAGTCGACCACCGGACCGACATCTTCGCGTTCGGGGCGGTCCTGCACGAGATGCTCTCGGGCGAGCGCGCGTTTCCTGGCGAGACCGCCGCGGACACGATGACCGCCATCCTGACGAAGGACCCGGTCGATTTCGATCCGGCGACGCTCGCGATCTCGCCGGGTCTCGAACGGACCGTCCGCCGATGCCTCGAGAAATCTCCCGATCTGCGATTCCAGTCGGCCAGCGACCTGGCGTTCGCGCTCGAGACGCTGACCACGAGCGGATCTGCGAGGAGCGGCGCGGCGGAGGCCATCACGACGGCCGCAGCCGCGGCACCGGCGCGCCCGGCACGATCCCCCATCCTGCCCTGGGCCGTCGCCGGGGTCATGACGGTGATCGCCGCGGCTGGCTGGTATGGCCGCGGCGCCACGACTCCTTCCTCACCCCGTTTCGAGGCCTTCACGAGAATCACCGAGCTCGCGGGCGAAGAGACCGCGCCGGCGCTGTCTCCCGACGGGACGACGATCGCCTACGCCGTCCGCATCGACGACAGCTGGGACATTTACACGCAGCGGGTCGGCGGCCGCAACGCGACGCCCATCCTGAACGATCCACGGCGCAACGAAAGCGGCCCGGCGTTCTCACCAGATGGCGCGTGGATCGCGTTTCACGAGTCGGATTCCGACGGCGGCATCTTCGTGGCCGGCGCGACGGGCGAGTCGGTGAGGCGCCTCACGGAGCTCGGGTTTCATCCGGCGTGGTCGCCGGATGGCACCCGGATCGCGTTCACCACGGAAGAGATCTTCGATCCCTCGAGCCGTTCGGGTGAAGCGGCCCTGTGCGTCGTCGACGCCGCGGGCGGGCGGCCGCGCCGCGTCGTCCCGGGCGATGCCGCGCAGCCCTCCTGGTCGCCGTCCGGCGATCGCTTCGTCTACTGGAACAACACGGGCGGACAGCGCGACCTCTTCACGGTGCCCGCCGACGGCGGGGAGCGCGTGGCGCTGACCGACGACGCCGCCATCGATTGGTCGCCGGTCTGGTCGCCCGACGGCCGCGCCGTGTACTTCGCCAGCGACCGCGGCGGGGCGATGAACCTGTGGCGGATCGCAGTCGATCCGGGGACGGGCCGCGCGCTGGGAGCGCCGGAAGCGGTCACGATGGGCGCGCAGGCGACGGCGGGCCTGCCGTCGTTCTCGAAGGACGGACGGCGGCTCGCGTTCCGGTCGCGTGTCGGCTCGGTCAATCCGTTCGAGATTCCTTTCGATCCGGTCACGCTGAAGGCCGGCGAGCCCCGGCTGCTGGACGCGCGCACCAATGTCCGTATCCCCAGCGGCGTCTCGCCGGACGGATCGCTCGTGGCCTTCTTCAGCATCGGCGATCGCCAGGAAGACATCTTCATCGGCCCTCCCGGCGGCAGCATGCGTCGAGTCCTGGACGATGCCGCTCGCGACCGGTCCCCCGTGTTCACGCCCGACGGCAGGGCGCTCGTCTTCTACTCGAATCGCACGGGGCAGTGGCAGGCGTGGACGATCGCGCTGGACGGCAGCGGTCTGCGGCAGTTGACCGACATGCCCGAAGGCGTGGTCTATCCCTTCGTCTCGCCGGGCGGCGACCGTCTGGTATTCACCGCGAGCGCCGCCCGCAAGGTATTCGAGATGCCGCTCAGTCCCGGCGCGCAGGCGTCCGAGGTGCCCGGCGCGCAGGTGGGCGACGCGCTCTTAACGCCATTCTCGTGGTCCCCCGACGGCCTGCGCCTGGCCGGCGCGCTCAACGCATCGAGCGGCGCGCCGATCGGCGTCGCCGCGTACGACCTTGCCACGAAGGCGACGACCAGGCTGTCGACGGATGCCATTTATGGCGTCCACTGGTTGCCCGACAGCCGGCGCGTCGTCTACTTCACCGACGGCGGCTGGCAGCTGGTCGTGCTGGACACGGTGGCGCGCGTGCGGACGCCGGTGGCGGTGCGGCTGCCGGCGCCGCAGACGAACGACGTGTTCGCCATCAGCGCCGACGGCCGGCACATCTACTACGCCGGCGCGCGCGCCGAGGCGGATATCTGGATTCTGGAGAGGAAGTGACGCCCGCCTCCCGATGACGGCGCAAGCCGTAACGAGGGCCCTTCGCGGCACAACTCCTGCGACGCGAGCGCGCGGGGCGCCGTTTTCGCGGATGAGCAGGGTACGCACGCATGTGTCCGCGGTGAACCCCGCAAAATGCACGCCCCGATCACCTCCCCGGCCGCGCGATCAGCGCCAGAGGCGCCGCACCGCAGTCCGAAGGTGGCGCCACGCCGGCCCTGAGCTGACGGTGCTCGTCCTGCAGACGCTTGACGGTCTCGTTTTCGCTCACTTGCTTCACCACCGCCTTGGCGATGGCGGCGTTGAAGGCGTCGAGCGCCTGCTCGTCGGCGTCGCTGGCGGTCATGGTCTGGAACATGACCGTGCCCATCTCGTCGTAGGACCCCAGCCCGAATCGCACGCGGCGCGGGGGGTTGCACGGATTGCGCGGGTTGTCCGCCGAGTTGTCGTACGTGATTGCGACGTCGATCCGCGTGCCCTTCGGCAGGTCGACGGGCTCCTTGTAGACGTATCGGTCCTGCCAGTTGAAGTCCCAGTCCTTGATCCAGAGCATCGGCCGCGTCGTCCCGTCGGGCAGCGTCGCGACGGCCTTGAACTCCCTGGCGAGATAGTGCGCGTGCGCGAGCACCGAGTAGGCGCGCATGTTCGCAAACGTCCGGGCGGTGCCCTTCACGACGTACGCCCTATCGCCCGGCGGAATGTCGATGTTCGCCAGCGCGCCGAAGAGCGCCGGCGCGTTGAGCTCACGGACCTTGCGCGGCGGCGGCGCGCTCGCGAAGTAGAGGCCGATGGTCGATCGCTCCCGCTCGACCTTCCCGGTCGGATGGAAGTGCAGCTGCAGGATGAAGTCCGACCCCTTGT
>DATIEW010000491.1:0-5540 GCA_035455585.1 Vicinamibacterales bacterium
GGCTGGACCGCGATAGTACTCGACCGAAGGCACGCGCCGGATCGCCGGTGTCCCAGGCTGAATTCGCGGAGCTGACCCGGACTCCGGCGCTGCGCGACCGGCTGGGGCTGAGTTCGACTCCGGCCGCCCGGGCTGAACGCCTCGACGCGGATCGGACTGTGGCTGGGGAGACGCCGTCCGAGGAACCGGCACGGCCCCCGGTGCGCTTCGGGGGACGGCGCGGCGCACGGCGCCGCGGTCGCTCGTTGCCGCCGGGGCTTCGGACCCCCCGCGCGGGGTCACTGTCTGGCGCGTCGCATCGCCGGAGGCTCGTGGTGCTCCGCGGGGGACCGCCTGGCGAACGCTTGCGGGGCTCCGAGGATCGCGCGCAGGCGCCGGGAATCCGCGAGCCGGGGGCTCGGCGGTTGTGCGGCCGTTACGGAGGACTGCCCGCGAATCAGTCGCAGCGTTCCGAGGCGATTCCACGATGCGTCCGGGTCCAGGTACGCTTCCGCCGCCTCGCGGCACGGCGATGCCGCTGCGCGTCGCCGCCACACCGTTGCGTGTCCCTGCGGCCCGAATCGGCGCCCCGGATCGCGGAACGGCGACGCCCCGCACCTCAGGTGACCCGTCGCGGATCACGAACGAGCCGCGCGCGCGCACATCGATGTGGGCCGCGCGGACGACATTGGTGTGGACGAAACCCGAGCCGAAACGGCCGTGGGGCACGACCGTCCACCCGTACCACGGGTCGTAGCGCCGTCCGCCGAACCAGTTCACGCTGAAATGGAACACCGCCCGGTTGTTCCATCCAAGCGGACACCAGCTCACATACCCGGGTGCGTATGCCCAGCTCACCCAGGCCGGCCCCCAGTGCGTGCCAGGTATCCAGAACCACAGTCCCGCCGAAAAGCCCCAGCGGCCATAATGATGGGTCGGCCACGCCCACGGATCGGTTCCAATCCAGGTCCACCCGTACGGCCGCAGCACCTTCCACCGGCCGTAGTAGTACGGCCGCCAGGTGAGTGGAACCGTCGGGTACCACACGTAGCCGTACGTGGGTTCATCGCGCCAGGTGCCATAGCTGGCGAGCGTCGCAGCGTACGGGCGTACCTGCGCAGGCAGATATTCTGCGGATGCGCCAAGCCGTTCGGTCCGTCGCGCCTCCGACCACTGATCGAAGGCGTCCCATGCTGCGGAGTTGAAGACGTACGCGTAGGACGGCGCTGCGCCCGCCCGGGCAAACGCACGCTCGCCCGCACGGAGCGCCGTCCGGCCGTTCTCGTTGACCACCTCCGCCGATCCGCGGAGCACCGCCAGCTCCAGTTCCGGCTGGCGGTCCCCCGGGATGAGCGAGACGCGGAACTCGCCAGGCTCGTGGATCAGCACCCAGGCCGCCGGCGCGTCGATCCTGTAAGCAACCTGACGGGATGGACCGGGAATGCTGAGGCGCAGGCGTCCTTCGAGCAGGCGGATCACTTCGTCGGACTGAAAATCGACGACCGTGCGGGCGTCGAGGTGCAGCGTGCTGCCATCGGCATACAGCACCTCGACACGTCCGGTCTCCGTGCGGATGCGGTCCCCGGCGAGGAGCGGCATCGACGTTGGCGCCGTCTCGGCACGTCCGTCGCGCTCGAGTACCGCGGCGCCGTCCACCAGCGAAATATGCGCGGGAGCCTCCAGCGTCTGCGTCTGCGCGGCGGCGTCAGAAGCCGGCCACCCGAGCACGATGGCAACGGCGAGCGCAGGTAAAAGCTCAAGCCAGGCCAGGCGGGGCATAGGAACCTCGGGGAACGTTTGGTTCATGAATCGCAGCGGTCGATCTGCCGCGATGGCAGGCTGGCAGGGACAGTATAACACCGGCAACGAATGCTGAATGCTGATTACTGAATGCTGAATGCTGAATGCTGCAGAGGCATTCGCCAGCTCGTGCCCGCTCCGTTCTTCTCGGCAAACAGCATTCGGCAATCAGCATTAGCAGTCGCCATGTCCCTGCCCGGTCCGTTCTTGTCGGCATTCAGCATTCAGGCAATCGACGTTCAGCATTCGCAAAGACCCATGATTTGAGTGAGTTACCGTCATTCGGGCCTTCTAGATTGACATCGTTACACTCATATTTTATATTAGTTACATTATCAAGCTTCGCCCGCGTCCTGTTGAGGCTGCGGCACACGTGAGGAATGACCACATGAGCAAGATTATCGGAATCGATCTCGGGACCACCAACTCGGTTGTGGCCGTCATGGAGGGCGGCGAACCGGTGGTTATCACCAACCCTGAAGGCAGCCGCATCACGCCCTCGGTCGTGGGGTTCACCAAGGCCGGCGAGCGGCTGGTGGGCCAGGTCGCCAAACGGCAGGCGGTCACCAATCCGGAGAATACCGTCTTCTCGATCAAGCGGTTCATGGGGCGCCGGTACGACGAGGTCTCGGAAGAAATGAAGATGGTGCCCTACACCGTCGTGCGCGCGGCCAACGGCGACGTACGGGTGCAGGCGGGCGGCAAGGAGTACTCGCCGCCTGAAATCTCCGCGATGATTCTGCAGAAGCTGAAGCAGGCGGCCGAGGAGTACCTGGGGCAGCCGGTCACGAAGGCCGTGATCACGGTTCCTGCCTACTTCAACGACGCGCAGCGCCAGGCGACGAAGGACGCCGGCCAGATTGCCGGGCTCGAGGTCATGCGTATCGTCAACGAGCCCACGGCGGCGGCGCTGGCCTACGGCCTGGACAAGAAGAAGGACGAGACGATTGCCGTGTACGACTTCGGGGGCGGCACGTTCGACATCTCGATTCTCGAGGTCGGCGAGGGGGTCGTCGAGGTCAAGGCCACCAACGGCGACACCCACCTGCGCGGCGACAACCTCGATCAGCGCGTCATCGACTGGATCATCGCGGAGTTCCGCAAGCAGGAAGGCATCGATCTGAGCAAGGATCGGATGGCGCTCCAGCGTCTGAAGGAAGCGGCGGAAAAGGCCAAGATGGAGCTGTCCACGGTGATGGAAACCGACATCAATTTGCCGTTCATCACCGCCGATCAGGCCGGTCCGAAGCACCTGTCGCTGCGCCTGACGCGCGCCAAGCTGGAGTCGCTCATCGAGGACCTGCTGCAGAAGACCGTGGGGCCGACGCGGCAGGCGCTGTCGGACGCGGGAGCCGACGCGAAGCAGATCGACGAGGTCGTGCTCGTCGGCGGGTCGACCCGCATCCCGCGCGTCCAGCAGATCGTCAAGGAGCTGTTCGGCAAGGAGCCGCACAAAGGGGTCAATCCCGACGAGGTCGTCGCCGTCGGCGCCGCGATTCAGGCCGGCGTGCTCGCGGGCGAGGTCAAGGACCTGCTCCTGCTCGACGTGACGCCCCTTTCGCTCGGCATCGAGACGCTGGGCGGCGTCATGACGGCGCTCATTCCGCGCAATACGACGATTCCGACGAGGAAGAGCGAGACCTTCTCGACCGCTGCCGACAACCAGACGAGCGTCGAGGTGCACGTCCTGCAGGGTGAGCGCCCGATGGCGCGCGACAACCGGACGCTCGGGCGCTTCCACCTGACGGGGCTTCCGCCGTCGCCGCGGGGTGTGCCGCAGATCGAGGTCACCTTCGACATCGACGCCAACGGCATCGTCAACGTGTCGGCGAAGGATACGGCGACCCAGAAGGAACAGAAGATCACCATCACCGCGTCGAGCGGCCTGTCGAAGGACGAGGTCGATCGGATGATGAAGGAGGCCGAGTCGCACGCCGACGATGACCGGCGGCGCCGGGAGGAAGTCGAGACCCGCAACCAGGCGGACCAGGCGGCCTATGCGGCCGAGCGGATGCTCAGGGAAGCCGGAGAGAAGCTGTCGGCCTCGGATCGCGCCGGAATCGAATCGGCCGTCAACGACTTGAAGGCGGCCATCGAGCAGAACGATATCGCCGGCATGAAGCGCCGGATGGAGACTCTCAACCAGGCGCAGCACAAGGCGGCCGAGGCGATGTACCGCGCGTCGGGGGCCGGCGGCCCGGGAGCCCCTGGCGGGGAGCCGCGCGGAGAGGCCGGCGCCGGGCCGGGCAGCCGTCCCTCGGGCGATGTAATCGACGCCGAGGTGGTGGAGGAGGAGAAGAAGTAGACCTGACACGCCGCCATGGATTTCTATCTGATTCTCGGCATCGCGCCCGACGCGAGCACGTCGGACATCAAGCGGGCGTACCGGCGCCTGGCGCGCCGGTATCACCCGGGCATCAACCCCGGGGATCGCGCCGCCGAGGAGATGTTCCGGCGGATCGCCGAGGCGTACGAGACCCTGGTCGATCCGGGGCGCCGGCAGCAGTACGACGGCGGCGGGGGAATCCCCGCAAGCCTGGGCGAGCGGTCACCGCTCGAATTCACCGAGTTCGACTTCTCGGCGAGCGCCTACGGGCCGCAGGCGGCGACGTTCACAGAGCTCTTTGCGGACGTGCTGCACCCCGTCGCCGAGAGCGGGCAGGGCCACGCCGAGCGAGGCGCCGATCTTCACGCGTCGCTGACGCTCGACCTGGGCGAGGCGATGCGCGGGATTGCCCGCCAGCTCGTCGTGACCAGGGAGGTGGCGTGCAGCGCCTGCGAGGGCGCGGGTCGGCGGCGCGTGGCGGAGGGGGAGTGCCGGCAGTGCCGCGCGACGGGGAGAATCCGCTGGGCCCGCGGGCACATGGTGTTTGCGAGAAGCTGTCCGGCGTGCGGCGGCTCGGGCCGCCAGCGCTGGCAGCGCTGCGCGGGCTGCGCGGGCCAGGGACGCACCGTGCGGACCGAGGCTGTGGACGTCGACGTGCCGCCCGGCACGGCTGGGGGTGTCCGGCTGCGCGTGCCGGGGCACGGCCACGCCGGGCGGAACGGCGGCCAGACGGGCGATCTCTACGTTACGGTTCACGTCCGCCCGCATGCGCTGTTCACGAGGGAAGGGGACGATCTGTTCTGCACGATTCCCGTCAGCTTGCACGAGGCCGTTCTGGGCGCGCGGATCGAGGCGCCGTCGCTCGACGGCCCTGTGCGGCTGCGGATTCCTCCGGGAACCCAGGCGGGCCGCCGTCTGCGGGTCAGCGGCCGGGGTGCGCCGACGTCCGGGGGCGCCCGCGGCGACCTGGTGTTCGAGGTCCGGATTGTCCTGCCGTCGGTGATCGACGAGCGATCGCGGGAGCTGATGCGGGAATTCGGGGCGCGCAACCCGGAGGACGTCAGGAAGGAGATGAAGGCCTGACGGCGACGGTCCGGCCTTCGTCCATCGGCCAATGAAACGCAGCGGCGGCAAGGCGTATTACATGATCAGCGCGGTGGCGCAGAAGTACAACATCCACCCGCAGACGCTCCGGTTGTACGAGCGCGAGGGGCTCCTCAAGCCGTCGCGCACGGAAGGCAACACCCGCCTTTACTCGGAGGAAGACCTCGAACAGCTCGAGACCATCCTCTCGCTGACGCGCGAGCTCGGCGTCAACCTCGCCGGGGTGGAGATCATCCTCAATATGCGTCGGAAAATCGAAGCGATGCAGCGCGAGGTCAACGAGTTCATGGATTACGTGAAGCGCGAACTGTCGCGCGGGATCGGCGACTGG
>DATIEW010000492.1:0-5331 GCA_035455585.1 Vicinamibacterales bacterium
TCGCCGCCCGCGGCGGGAACGGTCCAGATGTCGCCTCCGGACACCAGGGCGATCTCGGTGCGGTCGGGCGAGATGGCCGGCTCGCCGAAGGAGGGAAGCGGGGCAGGTGTGCCGCCCGCAGCCCGCTGGCCGACGAGCGCAGCCGGCGCGGCGAAGAGCCCTGCCGCCAGCACGAACGTGAAGAGCGCGACCAGCCGCCTCGATGTCATCGTGATCCTCCCTGCGGAAACTGGCGCGACTATAGAGCCCGGATCAACGGGAGGTCAAGCGTTCCGGGGTGAGGAAGCGTCGACTCCCAAACTGCCAACTTCCACCTCCCAGACCGCCAATCAGGCGCGGCCGTCACCACTGCTTCCACGTGACGGGGCGTACACAGAATGGACAATAGTCCACTTCACTCATGAGTAAAGTGGACTGGCCTCCCAGCTTCCGCGCAGACCGCGGGCCAACTCGCGTTGCCTTCGTCGATGGATCGACAACAGAAGCGCCCTCACGCTGGAAGGGGTGGCGGGATTCAGCCCGCCAGCTTGCTGACGATCCACTGGTTCAGGCTGACGCCTTCCCGTTCTGCCTCGCGCGCCAGGCGCCCATGCAAGGACACGGGAAGGCGCAGCCGCAGGTTCCCGGAATAGCGTCGCTCCGGAGGCGGAATCGGCTCGTGGTGCCGCCTGGCGCTCTCGATGAGCATCTCCAGAACTTCGCGGGCGTTGTGCGTCGCTTCGGCCAGCGTCGCGCCGTGCGTCCGGGCGTTCTGCCAGGCGGGTATCGTGACGACATAGCACCCGTCCTCCCTGGACCACAGCACCACCATCTGGTAGTCGTCAGGGCTTGGGGGTGCCGGCCGCGGCGGCGATGGCTTCGTGGACCTGGGTTTCCTGGTACTTCTTCGCATCATCACCTTCGTTGCCGCTCATCACCACGAGCCGGCCGCTCGGGTGAATCCACTTCCGATGCGAGCCTTTCGCTGCCTGCCGCCGGAAGCCGGCTCTTCGGAGCTTGGCTTCGAGCTCGCGAATCGTGGGCGGCATAGGATATGGTACCGCAGGTGGTGTCATGGCGCCATACGCCGCAGGGGATCCCGCGCGAAGGGGTGGCACGAGATCACGGTGAAAGTCGTCAGGCGCGGCGGCAACCGCTATACGGTTCGCGCGCGAAGAGGGTACTTCAAGCCGAACTCCCAACGTCCAACTCCCAACTCCCAAGGCACTCACGTCCGTCTCTGGTGAAGCTTGGGCGTTGGGAGTTGGAAGTTGGGAGTTGTGAGTTGGTCAGGATCCGATCCGTGGCGCCGGGAGGCTGAAGTCCGCGTCCTTCCACGCCTCGTTGAACCGCTTCTCGATGAGCGCCGCCTCCTCGCTCTTCCCCTGGGCCTTGAGCGCCTGCATCAGCCCGAAGAGCGACCAGCCGTTGCCCGGGTAGTTCCGCAGATCCTCCCAGAAGACCGATTCCGCTTCGACCGGGCGTCCGGCCTCGAGCAGCACCGCGCCGAGGTTCTGGCGCACGGGCGCGTGCCAGTCCGGCGGCTCCTGGTAGATCAGCGCATCCTCGTACCGTATGGCCCTGTCGAGGTGCAGCACGGCGCGGTCCCAGTCCTGCCGCTTCGCGGCGATCTCGCCGGCGACTACTTCCGGCGCGATCCTCAGAATCGCGACGCCGCTGTTGGTCGAGAACGTCGTCTGACCCTCGAGCGACGGGTCGCGGAGCAGCTTCTTCAGCTCGGCCAGCTCCGACTCGGCCTCCTCCAGGCGTCCGCGTGCGGTGAACGCCATCGCACGCGCGTAGCGCCATGCGCCGCGCGTGAACGCCGTCTCGTGGCGCGGCCCCTTGTCGTTGAGGATGTCGTCCCACTGGCCGAACCGCACCATGGCCCAGTAGGGCACGACGAGGAAGCCCTGGAGGATGGGCACGGTGCCGAGCGCCTCGTGCGGGATGGCGTCGGCGAGCTTGTGCGCCGATTCCAGCGCGAGCTTCCGCTGCCCGATCGCGCTCGCCCCCATCCAGATGAAGTGGATGTTGTGCGGGTAGTAGCCGAGCGGGTAGAGGCCCTGCGCGCGGCACTGCGTGATGTAGTCCTCGTCGGCCTGCACGGCCAGCAGGTTGACGCGGATGACGTCGGCGTGCCGCCCCACGCGCGCGTAGATGTGGGCCGGCATGTGGACCACGTGCCCGGCGCCCGGCATCAGTGGCAGCAGCCGATCAGCCTCGGCTTCGGCGCGCTCGGGCGTATCGGTCGGCTCCCAGAGGTGGATCCAGTAGTGCAGCGCGCCTGGATGGTTGGGGTTCTTCGCGAGCACCTGCTCGAGCGCCGACTGGATCTCCACCGTTTCCTTGTAGGGCTGGCCGTCGCGCGTCCAGTAGTTCCACGGTCGCAGATCCATCAGCGACTCGGCGAATACCGTCCTGGCATCGAGGTCGTCGGGATACGCCTGGGTCAAACGCCGCATGGCCTCGGCGAACGCACGGTCGGCGCGCTGCCGATCCTCGGCCTTGCCCGTGTAGCGGTGGGCCAGCGCGTCGATGTACGCCTGCTCGCGCGGGCTGGCGTGCGGCTTGAGCGACACGGCCTTCTGTGCCAGCTCGAACGCCTTCGGCTCGTCATCCGGCTCCATGGGGGCGTTGATGTTCGGACCGAGCACGAGCGCGTGCCCCCAATACGCCATGGCGCACTCGGGGTCGAGACGGGCGGCTTCGGCAAACGCGCGCGCCGCTTCGGCGTGATTGAATCCGTAGGCCAGGTTGACGCCCTGGTTGATGAACAGCTGAGCCCGCTCGGACTTCGTGGTGACCGGAAAGCGGTGCACACCGAGGTTCTGGAGCCGCGGCGCGATCGGCATGCCGGGTTCGCGCGGCTGATCGTATCCGGCCGGCTTCTCGTAGTGCTGGTGATTGGGCGGCGCCTGGGCGCCCGCCGTTCCCGCCAGAGGTGAAATCGAAAGGGTCAGAGCGGTAATGAGCGTTGTCGAGCTTCGCACGAGGTGACCTCCAACTTCCAGATATCGTCTGAGAATATCGTAGGGCCACGCCGAGATCATGAGCTTAGCGTAACGATTCGGTAAGGATGCGGGCGCGGTGCTACCATCTCCCCCATGCGAATGACCCGGCGATCGTTCCTGGAAACCTCTCTTCTGAACGTCTGCGCCGCACCGTGGACGCTCTCGAGCGGCGTGCGGCGCCAGCCGGCGATCTCGGTCGATTCCGGCGCCCTGCGGGCCCGCATCGAAGCCTTGAGTCGTTTCGGACGTCCCGCTGACGGGACGTTCGAGAGCGGCGTGAGCCGCGTCGCCTACTCCGACGCCGACATCGCCGGCCGGAAGTACCTGATGGAGCTGATGCGCGCCGCGCGGCTCGAGCCACGGATCGACGCGGCGGGGAACATCCTGGGCCGGCGCGAAGGGCGCGACCGCTCGGCGCCGCCCATCGTGTTCGGCTCGCACATCGACTCGGTCCCCTCCGGCGGGAACTTCGACGGCGACCTCGGCTCGCTCGCCGCTCTCGGCGCGATCGAAGCGCTGGATCGAGCCGGTCATCAGACCCGGCATCCACTGGAAGTGGCTGTCTGGTCCGCGGAGGAAGGGGTCGCATTCGGCCGTGGGCTCGCCGGAAGCCGGATCGTCGCCGGGGACTATAAGCCCGCAGACCTGGCCGCGACGTGGAACGGCATGACGCGCGCCGACGCGATTAGACGAATCGGAGGAGCGCCCGATCGAATCGACACCGCCATCCGCCAGAAGGGGACGCACCACTGCTACCTGGAGCTTCACATCGAGCAGGGCGGCACGCTCGAAGCGCACGGCACGCCTGTCGGCGTCGTCGAAGGCATCGTGTCGATCCAGCGCCATCGCGCGGTGATCACCGGCTTCGCCAACCATGCGGGCACGACCCCCATGCCGGATCGACAGGACGCGCTCGTCGCCGCGTCGCGTCTGACGCTGGCGGTCCGGGAAACCGTGACGAGCCGGCATGGACGGCAGGTCGGAACCGTCGGCCATCTTCACGTCGAGCCCAACGCGCCGAACGTCATCCCGGGGCGGGTCGAGCTGACGATCGAGCTGCGCGATCTGTCGCCGGAGCTGCTGGCTACGATGGCGGACGAGATTCGCGCGCGCGCGGAGGAAATCGCCCGGACGTCCAGAACGAGCATCGAGGTCACGAGCCTCGGCGGCAATCCACCGGCGCTCGCGACCGCGGACGTGCAGCAGGCCATCGAGCGCGCCGCCGCCGGACGCCGTCTGGAGTCGGTCCGGCTCCCGAGCGGCGCCGGCCACGACGCGCAGATGATGGCGCAGCTCGGCCCGATGGGGATGATCTTCGTCCCGAGCATCGGCGGCATCAGCCATTCACCCCGGGAGCTCACGTCCTGGCAGGACTGCGCCAACGGCGCCGACGTCCTGCTGTCCGCGGTGCTCGAGATGGACAGGAGCTAACGAAGGGCTGCCACGCGTGTGCGGAGGGGACGGAGAGCACGGAGGTAAGCCTTCGTTCGCTTCCTCCCCCGATCGATCTGGAGGTTGGCTACACGCGTTGGAAGGAACCGGTCGGGTTACGCTTTCCCCAACCTACCTCACAGGACCCCGGCCCGCCGGTGTATCCTGTCGCCTATGCAATCTGCCCGGACGCGGGTGCCGGCGCTGCTGGCGGCGCTGATCGTGCTGGGGCTCGACGCGGCCGGCCAGACCTCCCAGCAGCGTGAGCCGTTCCGCGCCGGAGTCGACCTGATCACGGTCGACTTCATGGCGATGACCCAGGACGGTACGCCGGTTGCGGATCTGCGTCCCGAGGACCTGACGCTGAAGGTCAACGGGCGCGACCGCGAGGTCAAGTCCTTCCAGTTCGTGCGTGTCGCCGACGCCAGGCCCGTCAAGGGGGACGCGGCTCCGTACCGCGAGCTGCCGCAGCCCTTCGGCACCAACTACGTCGGCGACGCCGGGCGCGCGGTCATCCTCATCGTCGAGAACGAATCGCTGCGGCCCTCGGTCACGCGGCACACGACGGACGCTGCCGCCCAGTTCGTCAACGACCTGTCGCCGCGCGATCGTGTCGCGCTCGTGACGATGCCGCGGGGCGGGCTGCAGACGGATCTCACGCGGGACCACGCCCGCGTCCGGGAGCTGCTGGCGAGCGTGTCCGGCCAGGGCTCCGAGCGGACCAGCGGGTCCGAGCACGCGTGCCGGTCGCGCGACACGCTCAGCGCGCTCACGGGGCTGCTCGAAGGGCTTGCCAGCATCGATCTGCCGAAAAGCGTCGTCTTCATCTCGGCGGGCATCCTCACACCGCGGCGCGACGCGCCGGCGAACGCGCCGCCCGGGCAGTGCGAGATCAGGCCGGTCTACT
>DATIEW010000493.1:0-4783 GCA_035455585.1 Vicinamibacterales bacterium
GTCGCCGCCATCGTCCGCGACCCACGCAACCAGATACGCCGGGGCATCGGCCGATCCCGGGGGCAGGACGCCGCTGAGGGGCGTATGCAGGTACAGGCGCCACTGCGGGCTGTCGGCGCCGAAGACTCCCGGACCGTACTCCGCATCGCTGTCGCGCTGACGCTCGGCGGCGAGACGAGCGAAGTCGAGGCGCCGGCCGTCGGGGGCCCTCGCGATCTGCCCTCCGTCTGCGAAAGAAGACATGAGGTTGGCAGGTGGCGGCGCAAGCGCCAGACTCCAGTCTGCCAGCGTCGCAAGATCGTGTACCGCCAGGTCGAGGGCGGCGTCCGCCGCGTTCGACGCCTCTTCTGCGTGCCGGTGAGCCGCCGCAATCAGCGTCTCCGCAGTAGTCACGTGAACCAGCGCGGCCGCAATCGCCGCCAGGAGAACTGCCGTCAGCAAGGCCAGGAGCAGCGCGGCGCCCGCCTCATCCCCCGTCCGGAAGGAACCCACGATCACCTCCGCGGAACCATGTTTCGCGGCGATACATCGAACGTGATCTCGTAGTCGCGCACGTAGCTGTCTCCGTCCGGCGAGTTGCCCTCGCGCGCGAACGAGGCGCCGGACCCCCGCAGGTAGTCCGCAGAGACTTCGAGTCGGATCGTGACGACGACCCGCCGGATCCGCAGCAGGTCGCCGTCGAAGCGATGCGGAGAAACTCCGCAGATGGGTCCATCGATCATCCGGGCGGGCGGGAGCGCCGCCGGCGACCTCCCTCCGAGGTATTCGAGCAGCGGGACGGGCGGATCGCCGGCGCGGTACACGCAATTCTCATCGCCGTCCGCAGGCTCGCGGACGCTGTCCGGCATCGGATCGGCGAAATACCCGAACCGCAGATCGACGACGCCGTCCACGAGCGGCACGTCGGTCTGGTAGCCGTCGTAGAACATCAGCCGCCGGCTGGACCGATCGAGGTAATAGATTCGGTGAACGATCGGCATCACCACGGACGATGCCGACGGATACGCGCGGCCGAAGGGCGGGTTTGGCGATCCGTGTGCGAGGCCGCCGGTTGTTCCGGTCACGCTGAAGAGGCTGTAGCCCGCGCCGAGCCCGGACGAGTCGATCAGGATCGCTCGCGAGCCCGGCGCGAACCCGCACAGCCCGGCGGTCGGACATCCGGGGGAACCGGCGTCCAATGGAACGTCTGCAGCCGGGTCCGTCATGTCCACGACGAGCCGGGCGTGCCACCCCCCCGCCGGGACGTACAGGATGCTGATGCGGTCCGGGAACCACGAGTTCTCGGGGTCGGGCGTACGGGCCCCGGTACGAGCCGGGACGATCGGAGCCAGATAGTCGACGAGCGGACCGCCCGTCACGCCGTGAAACATGCCCGCGCCCGCGTTCAGCAGATCGCGCCGCAACATGCCGGCGGCTACGCGCAAGCGCTGGTGCTGGTCGGTCGCGTCCGGCTGCGACCGGGCCAGCCGCTGACCGCGGGCGGCGAACTGAAACAGCACCATCGCCGTTGCCAGGAAGATCGCCGAAGCGATCATCGTTTCGATGAGCGAGATCCCCCGATCGGGATGGCTCCGCCAACGGCTCACTGACTCCTCCTCGTCCTGACCGCCGTGAGCAGGCTCTGCTGGCCGGCGCGGCCCTGCCACGCCCATCGGCCTCGAGCGTGCCCGTCGGCAATCGGCAGGACGAGCACCTGCAGCACGAGCGCGCGATCGGGGTCGGCGGGCAGGGGCCGGACCGCCCACCGTCTGACGAAGGCGGCGGTGGCGGGCGGTTGGGAACCGTTCCCGACCCAGCGCCCATCGAAATCGAGGTAGTCCACATAGGGCGGCTGGTTCGCTGCCAATGTTCCGGGGGGTGAGGCAGAGAGACCGGGGCCGCCGGCGCGAGGAGGATCGAAGCTCAGATCGGTACTGTCATCGGACCGTGGCACCAGCGGCGGTGGCAGCTTCTCGTAGCCCCAGGCGAGCGAGCGCAGCTGCTCCATCCTGGCGGCGGCCAGGATCGTGGAGGAGGTCTGCTCGCGAGCGGCGCGCCCGCTCGTACCGGCGACCCCAAGGAGTCCCACGACCCCGATCGACAGCACGGCGAGCAGCGTCGCCGCGACGAGCACCTCGACCAGCGTGAAGCCGGAACTACTCGAAAGCAGCCTTCGTATGCGCATGCCGGGCGTCCTTGCAGATAGCGGCCCCTGCAACCCGGACGCCACAGGCGGAAACTGCGGGAATGCTCCCTTTTTCGTCGTCGAGTCTCAGAACGTGCGCAGGAACTGCGCTCCTGACGGCTTGAGGAGATTGAAGAAACTGCCAAGAAGGAAAGGAAGGGATGCCCCTTCTTCCTTCTTCCTTATTCCTTGCTCCCGGTCAGCTGGGCGATGCGCTCGCGGACCTGCGCGGCGTCGGGCGCCGATGGATTCAGACGCAGGTACTCCTCGTAGGTGTTGGCGGCATCGCTCTTCCTGTCCAGGCGCTCGTAGCTCAGGGCGAGCGCGAAGCGGAACGAGGCGTCGGCCGGAGCGAGCACGATGGCCTGGAGGTACTGCTCGACGGCAGCCTGATCGTCGCCGCTCTTGTGGAGCGCAAGCGCAAGGTTGAACGTGGTGACGTAGTCGTTCGGGAACAGCCGTTGTGCCACGCGGTACTCGGCGATGGACTCTTCCCAGCGTCCGAGCAGCCCGTAGGCTCGTGCGCGGTTGAACCGGTACGCCCACCGATCGGGAATGATCTCGATCGCACGTTCGAAGTGCGGCAGGGCCTCGGCTGGACGACCGTTTCGGACGAGGACCTGTCCGAGATTGCTGTGGGACTCGGCGTCCTGCGGGTTCTTCTCGACGGCCGCCTGGAATTGTTCCAGTGCCGTCCCGTAGTCGCCGGCTCCATAGGCAAGGGCACCAGCGCCTGAAGGCTCCAGGAAGGGGCGTTCATCCGCCGGTCGTGGATCGGACTCGACAGAGGCCTGCTCTGCTGCGCCGCGCGGCTGCCGCCGCGCCGCCAGCGGATCCGGCACGCTCGCGGCCGGAATGGCGGCCGGCTCCGATTCTGCGGTGGCCCACAGGACGCCGACACCGGCGGCAAGGACGGCAACCAGACTGCCCGCCCAGATGGCCAGCTGGCGGCTGCGCCTCGCGGCGGCCGCCGCGTCGGGCACCCGGATGAGCGCCCGGCACCGGGGGCAACGCTGGCGATCCCCACGGATCTTCGCGCCGCAGCTTTCACAGAGGATGGGGTCGAACATCAGCGGATCTCCCGCCACGACAGGATCCGCACGCCGACCTGTCCGATGCCGTTATTGAAGTCCTCGGGGTCGCCGAACGCCTCGATTTGCGCGCCGGTGGCGCCGGCCGTTCCGAAGTAGAGATGCTGATCGACGATGAACGGAGCGGTCGCCCGGCCGGCCAGCGTCCGGATGACGGGGCTTTCGTTGGATTCGAGTCCCCCGCTGTTGTTCGTGTCGTACGCTGCGCCCCCTGCGTAGGTCAGCGCGTAGAGCTTGGACTGGAAGTCCGAGCACGGCGCCGCGGCAGACTCGACGGTCGTCGTGAAGAACACGATGTCGCCCGCCACCGTGGGCGCGGTAGAGGGTCGCTCGCCGGTGGCCAGCCCGCCATTGTCCGTCACCGTCAACAGATCCTGCGCGAACTTCGTCGTCGCGCCGGCGCCGGGGTGGTTGTCCTTCAGGCCGTAGAGCCGGAACGTGCCGGTGCCACCAGGTGCGCTCGACGGCAGGAGGTCGCTTCCGGTCGAAAGGAACATGTAGACGTCCGCGCTTCCAACGAACAGCAGTGCCGACGACGCGTAGATCGGCGCACCAGTGTCGACCATCTGAGATGCGGTGATCGCCCCGGTGGCGTCGAAGTTGAAGCGCCAGTATCTCCCGTCGATATCCCCGATATAGGCTTTGGTGACGACGTGGCTGCCGTTCTCGCCCGCCGCCGTCGGGTCCGCCTGCAGTGCATTCTTCCAGCCGTTCGCCGCCAGATCGCCGACCGACAGACATCCCGATCCGTTGCAGGCGCCCTCGCCCGGGTTCCCGATGAGCGCGCCGGTATCGGCGTCGATCAGGTACAGAACGTTGCCGGCCCGCGGTGCCGCGGCACCGCGGTTGGGAATCGCCGATTCAATATCCGGGAAGTACCCCGAGCCGACGATCACCGCGTTGACGGAACGATCGCTGTTGAGAGGACCGACCGCGGGGTCCGACCAGGAGTACCCGACGGTCTTCTCGGCGACCGTCGCGGTCGCCTTGACGTCGCCGAACAGCTTGACCCGTTTGCCCGGTGTCCCGTCGAAGACGTTGAACACGGCGGTGTAGGCCGGATCGAAGCTCGAGTAGTTGGGAAACGCCCATTTGAAGTCGATCGATTCGTTCGGCGTGTCGAACTGCGCCAGGAGGGCATTGACCGCCCCGATGTCGTCGGCAGCCGGGTCGACCCCCATGCCCGCCATCGTCACGTCGAAGGCCTGATAGAACGTGCCGCCCTGTCCCTGCCCGATGATGAGCATGCTGCGCCACTGGCCGGTCAGCTTCACCTCGGCGATCTTCGGCGAGCTGTCTACGAAGTAGTCGAACTGCTCCACCGGCTGGCCGTCAGCGAGCGCGCGCAGCTTCGGCAGCAGGTTGTAGGGAACGAACGCCCAGACTTCGTAGCCGGTGCGGGCATCGATCGCATGGATCATCCCGTTGTTGCCCCCGACGAAGATAATGCCTCGCCGATCCTTGTGATCGCCCGCGAACGTCCCCGGCGCATCCGTTCGCCCGTATTGGTCGTCGGGCGGCGGATCCA